>JBATHJ010000560.1:0-2458 GCA_049666625.1 Gammaproteobacteria bacterium
CGTGGAACTCGGCAAACAACTGGCCGGAGATATTCACCAGAAACTACTGGCACGCACCGGTTCAGAAAAGTACGACAGCTCGACCAATGGACTCATCGGCCATTACTACCGCTTGCGTTATGGCGAGGGTGATGAGTAGTGCAGACTGATGTAGCCAAATAAATAGTCCGCGAAAAACGCAAAGGACGCGAAAAAGATTAATATTAATAACTTTTGGTTGCAAATTAATACGAAAATGTTATTAACCAACTGAAAAACTGGCAACAGATTGACAGTCGTATTGTTTTAATTCGCGTTATTTGCGTTTTTCGCGGACTCTCGTTTTTGCTTTTCAAGTGCCATCTCGATTTGCGTAGCCACCACCGTTGTGGCGCCGGGCAGGGCGGTTTTCAGGACTTCAATAATTTGATCTGAAGTCGGTGCATTGCCGAGCGCGACTACGAGGTTGCGTTGCCATTGTTCAAAGCCGATGCGGCGCATCGCCGAGCCTTCGGTGCGGCGCAGGAATTCGTCTTCTGTCCAGCCAAACAGGTCGAGTAAATCCGGCGCGTCCAGCGGGTGCCGGCTGAAAAAATCCGGCTCGACGGTGGGGCTTGCGAACCGGTTCCACGGACAGCACAGCTGGCAGTCGTCGCAGCCGTAGATACGGTTGCCGATGCCGGCGTGAAACTCGGGCGCGATCACGCCGTGGTATTCAATTGTGAGGTAGGAAATACAACGTCTCGCGTCGAGCTGGTACGGTGCGACGATGGCCTGGGTGGGGCAGATATCGATACAGGCTGTGCAGCTGCCGCAGTGGTTGCTGTTGTCGTGCTCGGTATCGGTTTCAGTGGCGGATGTGGGTAGCGGTAGATTAGTGTAGAGCTCGCCGAGAAAAAACCACGAACCCGCACCGCGGTTGATCAGGTTGGTGTGCTTGCCGATCCAGCCGAGCCCGGCGCTTTGCGCCAGGGCTTTTTCCAGCACCGGGGCGCTGTCGACAAACACGCGGTAGCCGAATTCGCCGCTGTTGGCCTGGATTTTATCCGCCAGTGTCTGCAGGCGTTTGCGCATCAGCTTGTGGTAGTCGCGGCCCAGTGCGTAGCGCGAAATATAGCCCAGCCGGGGATCGGCCAGCACGCGTTCGGCCAGCTCGGCGTCGGGCGGGAAATAATCCATGCGTACCGAGATCACCCGCAGTGTGCCGGGAACCAGTTCAGCCGGACGGCTGCGTTTGCTGCCGTGGCGATGCATGTAGTCCATTTCGCCATGACGGCCCTGTTCGAGCCAGCTGAGCAAATGGGCTTCGTCAGCGGCGAGGTCGGTGCCGCTGATTTCGGCCTGCTGAAAACCAAGTTCGCGCGCCCAGTGCCTGATCTGGCGGGCAAGGTCTGAATAATCCAGGCTGGATTCTGCGGGTGTTTCACTGGTGGACATCGGCCTATTGTAACGGTCTCTGGCAATCAAGGTGCAGGATCGGCATCATCAGGCTGTCACCGTGGCGGCTGAGCCGTTAGAATAGGCGCACTTTTTTCGGACCCCCTGGCATGACAACTGTACGCACCCGCTTTGCCCCCAGCCCGACCGGTTACCTCCATATTGGAGGCGCCCGCACCGCGCTGTTCTCCTGGTTATACGCGCGCAAGCTGGGCGGCACATTCGTGTTGCGGATTGAAGACACCGACCGCGAGCGCTCCACCCAGGCCTCGGTTGATGTCATCCTGCAGGGCATGGAGTGGCTGGGGCTGGATCATGATGAAGGCCCGTTCTACCAGACGCAGCGTTTCGAGCGTTACCGCGAAGTCATCGATCAACTGATCGAGAGCGGGCATGCCTATCATTGCGACTGCTCGCGCGAGCGGCTGGATAAGCTGCGCGAGCAACAAATGGCGGACAAGCAGAAGCCACGCTACGACGGCTGCTGTCGCGAACGCGAACTGGCGCCGAATGATCGTACCGTGGTGCGTTTTAAAAATCCGCTGGACGGCGATGTGATCATTGACGACAAGGTCAAGGGCCGGGTGGTGATCAATAACCGCGAGCTGGATGACCTGGTGATCGCGCGCCCCGACGGTACCCCGACTTATAATTTCACCGTGGTGGTGGATGACTGGGACATGAACATCAGCCACGTGATCCGCGGTGATGATCATCTCAATAACACCCCGCGCCAGATCAATATCCTGAACGCACTCGGTGCAAAGCTGCCGGTGTACGCGCATGTGCCGATGATCCTGGGTGCCGATGGCAAGCGGTTATCGAAACGCCACGGCGCGGTCAGCGTGCTGCAATACCGCGACGAAGGTTATTTGCCCGAGGCGCTGATGAATTACCTGGTGCGCCTCGGCTGGTCACACGGCGACCAGGAAATTTTCAGCCGCGCCGAAATGATCGAATTTTTCGACATCAGCAATGTCAATTCCGCGGCCTCGACGTTTAATCCCGACAAGCTTATCTGGCTCAACCAGCAGTACATTAT
>JBATHJ010000561.1:0-2300 GCA_049666625.1 Gammaproteobacteria bacterium
TGTGCTGAAAGACTCGCCAGCGGCCAGCGCCTGCTTTACTTTTTCAAGTTTTGCTAATGCCGCATCACGATCGGGGTCGAGCTTTACAAGTATATGACTGGCTTTGCGCTGTTCACGCTGGGACACCTGCGCGACATACTCATCGTAGGCCTGCTTGATTTTTTGCTCGTCGAGTTTGATTTCTTTTGAAACCTGTTCACCGGTCAGCTCGATATAATCGACAGCGACCTGCTCTTCAGTCATAAATTGATCAATGCGCGCATCATAGGCTGCCTGCACTTCCGCATCCGACACAGTCACGCTATCGATCTGCTTGCTGACATCGAATTTCAGCAGACTAATTTCACGCTGCTGGGCTTCAAGCTTTGCCAGTCGTTCCAGTTCGGCGCTGCTCACCAGTGCCGTTGCACGCAATCCATTACTAAACTGTTGCACCCTAATCTCGTTACGCACTTCGTCTTCAAACTGTGGAATGCTCTGACCTCGTGACCGCACAATGCTTTCAAAAATAGCGCGATCGAAACTACCGTCCTGGCTGAACAGGGATTTGATATTGCTGGAGAGTTGCAGGTCAGATACACGGTAACCGGATTCGGTTGTATATGACTCAAGGATTTTTCTGTTGATGAGCTGGTCGAGCACCATGCCCTTCAGCATACTGTCTTCGAACGGAAGCTGGTTGCCAAAGCGCTCACGCAGTTCCTGTTTTTTCCTGGTGAGGTTGTAATCCAGCTCCTGGGTCGATACTTCTATATCACCAATTTTTGCCGCATACGGTGCTTCAGCGCCACCGATATAGGACTGGATTCCCCAGAGCGCGAATGGCAGCGAGATGAAGCCTATAACAATAGCGCCCAGCCAGCCTTTTATTCGATCATTAATCGCCTGTAACATGAACCTGACTCATTAATCTGTGTTTCAAGATTTCCGGTTAATTTTGTGGCGCAATTATAGCCGAAACAGCACGTAGAACTGAACGCATTGCTGGCGAAATCGCCTGAAACATGCAGCTGCACAGAAATAACAGGAATAGATAATGGCGGACCGGACGGGACTCGAACCCGCGACCTCCGGCGTGACAGGCCGGCATTCTAACCAGCTGAACTACCGGTCCGAAGTGGTGGGTGCTGAGGGGATCGAACCCCCGACATTCGCCTTGTAAGGGCGACGCTCTACCAGCTGAGCTAAGCACCCCACCGAAAGAGCGCGCTAGTTTACGGCATCTTTCAGAGCTTTGCCAGGCTTGAATGCAGGAACATTTGCAGCCGAAATCTGGATCTCAGCACCGGTCTGGGGATTACGACCTGTCCTTGCTGAACGTTTGCGAACCATGAATGAACCGAAGCCCACAATGCTTACCTGATCACCCTGTTTAAGCGCATCAGAAATTACAGAGATAACGCTATCGAGTGCACGAGCGGAATCAGCCTTGGACAAGCCTGCTGTTTCTGCAACAGCATCAATCATTTCAGTTTTATTCATTGAATTTTCCCGGTTTGAGGTGGATTAGTTATTATTTACTTCTCGTTATGTGTTTTTTTGTGTGCAGCCTGAAGGCATAAAAAAAGCGTGCTGACAGTATAAGCAGAAAAACGCCGTTTTTATACCAGTCTCAAGCATCACGTGTCAACGTGAATACTTTTAAATAACCGGAAAAAACGGCGTTTTACTACTTTACAAACGACTACTTAGTGTGGTCTCAAGGCGTCATCAGATTTTTTTCCCTTACCACGACCACTTGTCTTTCTGTCACTTGCAGGCCCATCTTCAAGTGGAGTCGGCGCTTTTTGCAGTGCAACTTCAAGCACCTGGTCTATCCACTGCACGGGACGAATATCAAGCTTGGCCAGAATATTCTTGGGTATTTCGGCCAGGTCTTTCTTGTTTTCCAGCGGAATGATGACGGTGGCTATGCCTGCCCGATGTGCAGCCAGTAATTTCTCCTTGAGCCCACCAATAGGTAATACCTCGCCTCGCAGGGTAATTTCGCCTGTCATCGCGACACTGGCTCTTACCGGTATGTTCGTCAGTACCGATGCGAGCGCCGTGCACATGCCAACACCTGCGCTCGGGCCGTCTTTGGGTGTCGCACCTTCCGGTACATGGATATGGATGTCCTTGTTCTCAAGAAAATCAGGCTGCAGACCCAGTGACGCTGAGCGGCTACGTATCACAGTCATCGCTGCCTGAATAGACTCCTGCATCACGTCGCCGAGTTGACCGGTATGAGACAACTTGCCCTTACCCGGCATCACTGCAGACTCAATAGTCAGCAGCTCACCACCAACTTCTGTCCACGC
>JBATHJ010000562.1:0-3147 GCA_049666625.1 Gammaproteobacteria bacterium
CATGTACATCACGTCGGGTACCGGTTTCAAACCGTCCTTGATCAGCAACGGCGTGACCGCGTAGGCACAGGCCATCTGCCAACGGTGCTTGACGCGATGCCCGCGGCGATGAAAATGCGACAACGCACAATGCAGCGCCTGCTGCGACAATGCAAACTGGGTCTGGTCAGCATCGAGCGCGTCGATATAATCGCTGTTGTAATAAAAGGTTTTGCCGTCAGTAAAAGTAGTCTCGCACCACGAAGGATCCCCCACCACCATAGGCAAACGCAACACCAGCGCACCGAGGAACGGCTTGTCGAGGATCAGCCGCGTTCTTGCAGTGGCGAGCTTGGTTTCAACATCGGGATAATTCATAAGATCAATGAATAATGAATAGTGAATAATGAATAATGAAAAGCGGGTACAGCAGCCGGATAATGACCTGTTTTACTGGTTTAATGTTATGTTTGAGCATAGTGAATTAATTCGTTAATAATAAGCTGAAAGCACACCCGCCAAATTGTTTAGATTTCCATTATTCACTATTCATTATTCATTATTCATTGCTTCTAATACAGCATCAGATCGGCAATTTTGTCAGCCCAGGTGGCAAACTGCGGTACGGCAAATATGTCCTGGCCAATCGCGCGGTGCATGTCTGATACCATCATCACGCCCATTTCGCGTTGTGGGAAACGGCCGGCGTAGTCGAGGATGTGGCCGTGTACTTCGGCGGCGTTGGCATTGTCCTTGGCGCGGATGGCGCGGCCGACCAGCGCGGTGGCGACGGCGTATTGCAGGTCGATTTCTTTTGGCGTGGCGACGTCTTCACCCCTGATAATTGCGTCGAGGTCGGGCATTTGATCAAGGCTGTCGATGAAGGCTTTTAATTCGATGCCCGCAGCCTTGCCGACACAGGCCTGCAGCGCACCGAGCAACAGTTCATTGGCTTCGTCGAACTTGTGCAAGGCGCGATGGGCAAATTCCCACGAGCGCGGTGAAGCAAACGCCACCGGGTTGTGCGCGGGATCAAAATCAAATAATAAATCCTGGCGAAAACGCAGGAAGGCAATAATGCGTTCGTCGATCTGGTGTGCATACGCCCACGCCACCCAGTCGTCGAGATTGATTTCGACTTCGTAATGCGAGAACCGGTTGGCCAGCGGTGCCGGCATGCTGTAGGTGACACCGCGGTCGCCCTGGCGATTACCGGCGGCCATAATGGCCCAGCCTGCAGGCACTTCGTATTCACCCAGCCTGCGATCCAGGATTAACTGGTAAGCCGCGGCCGAGACACTCGGCGGTGCCGAGGTAATTTCATCGAGAAATAAAATGCCTTCAGCGCCGTGACGTTTTGCATTCGGCAACATCGCCGGCACCGCCCACTCGACCAGCTCGGCAGCGCGAAACGGAATGCCGCGCAAATCACTCGGTTCCATTTGCGACAGACGAATATCAATCAGCGGCACACCGTGGCGCTCGGCCACCTGCGCCACCATTTGTGATTTGCCCACCCCGGGCGGGCCCCACAACATCACCGGCGTGTGATGGCCGCTGCTGGCGCTGGAATATTCTTTTTCAATAACAGTAAGTAAGTGTGCTGGTCGCATTTTTGTTGCTCGATATGTAACTAAATTAATTTGCCACAGAGGTCACAGAGAACACAGAGAAAAAATTTCTGGTGTAAATAAATATCGTCATCCCCGAATGCTTCTGTCGGGGATCCATGTTTATGCCCGGGAAAGTCCATGGATTCCCGCCACAAACACGCGGGAATGACGTGCCTAAAGCTAATACGTTTTTCTCTGTGTTCTCTGTGACCTCTGTGGCTAATGCTTGTTAAAACCCCGCCAGTTTGTACAGGCGCTTCGCTTCTTCCGGGTCTTTTTCGACGATCTTGCCTTCATCGTAGAGCATGGCCAGCGTGGTCATGGAGCCGGTCAGGCCCTGGTCGGCGGCTTTTTTGAACCATTTCACGGCTTCTTCGCCGTTCTGTTCGACGCACTCGCCTTCCATGTACATGAAACCGAGGCCGTGCTGGGCCACGGCGTGGCCCTGTTCGGCGGCGGCGCGCATGTATTTCAGCGCCATGACCGGATCGGCGACAATGCCGAGGCCGTTCTGGTACATGATGGCGCAGCGGTGCAGGGCTTCGGCGTCGCCCTGCTCGGCCAGCGGGCTTAGAAAGCGCATCGCCTGGGAGAAACTCCTGGTTTCAAATGCGGCCACGCCGCTGGAAAACGCGGCATCTGCGTCGCTCATCTGCATGGATTCGTTGTCTGACATATTGCCCCCCGGCTACTGTCAATAAAGTGGCGAAAGTTTACCATGACCGCCATTGCGGCGAGGCCGGCTATCACCCCTGACGCCCGGGTCTATCGCTTTCAGAATCGGCGCCCCTCCCGAAAGGGATATAAGCCGGCATTCAACGCGCAGGCCGATTACGTTATAATCTGCGCCCATTAAGTGGCCCAAAGCTATCCATAGCTGTTTGAGCCGTGACTGATTCCTGCCGTCGCCAACAATCGGGTGATGGTGATGCACACAACAGAGGATACAACGATGAACCAAGAATATTACGATGCTGTCACCAAGATGGAAAAAGCCGGTGTTGACCCTGAATACATTCTGGGCTGGGAAGGCGGTTATGTCGTGAACCCACCGCGCGAAGAACAGCGCGTGACCGACGCCTACGAAGCTGGCTACGAAGACGGCAAAGAGCACAAAGCTGACAACTTCAGCAAGTGGGTCAAGAAATAAGCAGTAGCCTGCTGTTTCAATCCCATAAAAAACCGGCTTAAAGCCGGTTTTTTTTCGCCTGTCGAATATGATCAGGTCAAACTTTTAAATATCTTGCTGAGCACTTTCATCGCGTCGGGAATTTCGATGTCCATCACCTGGTCGGGGATCCACTTGTTGTCTTTGGCGCCCATCACGTCGCGCACGTGCTCGCCGCAGCGGCGCCGCATCTGGAAGCCGGGCTGTTCGTCGTCAAATGTGAACTGGGCATATTCATCCATGCGCGTATTGAGCAGGGCGATGAACTCGGCGCTGAAATCGGATTTTTCGCCGCCGGCGTCGAGCCGGTTGTCTTTCATGGTTTTGGCCAGGTTGAGCGCCAGCGCGGTGACCAGGTCGCGGCGTTTGTCTTCGCTGTATTCTTTT
>JBATHJ010000563.1:0-9698 GCA_049666625.1 Gammaproteobacteria bacterium
ACTGGAGGGTGAATAAAAAGCCTGGTCAATGGATAAACATAGATAAAGCAGATGTAAAAACTTCTTTTACAATAATAGTTTTTATCCGTGTTCATCTGCGTTCATCCGTGGATAATTACTTTTTAATCACGCGGCGTGCGTAACAACTTGTCGAAACGTAAACGCTCGCGGGTATCGAACATGCGGCGCGATATCAGGTGCAACACGGTGATAACACCAAAGCCGGTGCCCGCGGTCACTAAAAACATAATCAGGATCTGGTACTTCACCGCTTCCACCGGTGGACTGCCGGCGAGTATCTGGCCGGTCATCATTCCCGGCAAGCTCACGATACCGGCGGCGGCCATGGAATTAATGATGGGAATCATGCCGGCGCGCATGCTGTCGGTGCGTATATCACGGATGGCTTCACTCGCAGTCTGTCCCAGCATTAAACGCTGCTCAATAACCATGCGCTGTTGCCACGCCGTGGTGACCAGGCGATCCATGCCCAGCGCAATACCGTTCATGGTATTGCCCAGTAACATGCCCAGCAGCGGAATCATGTACTGCGGCATGTACCACGGATCCGGCCGAATAATCAGCAACAGCGCGAGCAGGGTAATCAGAAAAGACGAAATAAACATCGCAAACGCGCTGATACCAAACCCCCACCAGCCTTTCAGTTTTCGCTTTTGCCGCGACATGATTTCCCACGAAGCAACCGTAAGCATCACCATGGTGATCAGCACGACCCAGTGTAATTCTGCATTATTAAAAACACTTTTCAGCACCAGCCCCACGAGCAGCAGCTGTGCCGTGGTTCTGATCGCAGCAATCGTGATCTGCCAGCCAATACCCAGTTGCATGCGCGCACTAAGACCGACCAGCGCCAGTATCAGCAATGCTGTCAACATCAAGTCCGGCGCGGTGAGATGGATCAGCTCACCCATTTTTTAATACTCCGTCAGCGATCACAAAACGCCGGGGCGACACCCGTTGCAATTGCTCGGCGCTATGACTCACCCAGATGCAGTACGCATGCTCGCGCGCAACATAATCCGCAATCAACTGTTCAACATGGCGGGTTTTTTCGGGATCAAGATTGGCCGTGGGTTCGTCCAGCAATAACACCCGCGGTTTGTTCGCCAGCAGGCGCAATAATGACAGGCGCTGTTTTTCACCGCTGGAACAGCGCGAGGTCTGCCAGCTCATCACATCCTCGCCAAAGCCGAGCCGGGTCACCGCCTGCTGATCAATGCAGGCTTTACCGGCATTGTCGCGCGCTATGCAGAAATGTTCGCCCACCCGGTCGTGCCACCACTGGCTTTCAGCAGGCAACAACGCGACCTGCTTGCGCCATTCATGGGCGCAGATCGATTCGCAGGGGGTGTTGTCGAGCGAAAGCACGCCGCTGTGCTCGTCCATATCGGCCAGCGCACGCAACAAACGGGTTTTACCGCAACCAGATTCGCCCGACAGACCGATGCACTCGCCCGCATCAAGCGTGAGTGAAATCGGTTCTAACCCGGTAATGGAAAAACTCTCGAGAATAAACATATACGCGCCTGTTATAGAGTTGCATTGTAGCAATGCGCGCTACTATCCGCTTGCTATACTCTGGCCATGAAGCATTGTATATTTCAACCAATATTCGCCAGGTTTTCCATCTGCGCCGCGCTGCTGGCGACGTGCCTGCTGCCATGCACAGCCAGCCACGCCGAATCAAAACGTATCGAGGTCTATCCACTCAGCCAGCACTATGTCGACACCCGCGCTGGCGATACCCTGGGCGAAATCGCCGCACGCCTGCTGCCCAACAACCCGCGTATGCAACAGAACTTGATGGACGACATCCTGCGCCTCAACCCTGACGCCTTCATCGAACGTAATCCAGACCAGCTACTCGCCGATACACGGCTGTGGTTACCCAACCACCTGAGCAAACCTGACAGCCGTGTCGATTCATCCAGTCACACGGTAGAAACTTTTTCCTGGGGTAACATCAAAAAACCAAGATAAATTATCCGCAGATGAACACAGATAAACGCAGATACAATCTTGACTATAAAAAAAACTTCGTTTGCTTTTATCCGTGTTTATCTGCGTTCATCCGTGGACTGAATGTATTTTTTTAGATCAACCCCCGCTCCGCAAACGACACCACGGTATCGCCCACGATCAAATGATCGAGCACGCGGATATCTACCAGCGCGAGCGCTTCCTTCAATTTGTGGGTGATCTGTTCGTCTGCCCCGCTCGGTTCGGCGACACCCGACGGATGGTTGTGGGCAAATATCACTGCAGCGGCATTTTTTTTCAGCGCCAGTTTGACCACTTCGCGCGGATACACACTGGCACCGTCGATGGTGCCGTAGAACATCTTGTCGAACGAGATGACGCGATTGCGGTTATCAAGGAACAGGCAGGCGAAGACTTCGTGCGGATACCCCTGCAGTTGTGCGCTGAGATAATGCCGGGTTTCCTGCGGACTGCACAGGGCATCGCCGCGTTGCAGGCTTTCCATCAGGTGACGGCGCGCCATTTCGAGCACCGCCTGCAGCTGGGCGTACTTGGCGCGGCCGAGGCCGTGCTGTTTACAGAACTCGGTTTCGCTGGCGGCGAGCAGGCTTTTCAGGCCACCGAACTCGGTGAGCAGTTCACGCGCCAGGTCGACTGCGGTGAGACCGCTGACGCCGGTGCGCAGAAATATTGCCAGCAGTTCGGCATCGGAGAGCGCATCTGCGCCACGGCTGAGGAGTTTTTCGCGCGGCCGTTCGTCGGCAGGCCAGTCTATGATTGTCATGTTTCGTCCCTGAAATGATGATGCCTGATAGTAACCACAGCATCGCGCGCTGTAAAGTGCAGCACAATCAACAGCCGCAGCCGACGCCCACACTCGGCGCGCGCAGCTGATGAAGGGGATTCTGCTAAACTTGGCCGATGAACTCACAGCCCAACTCACTCTTTGGCAAACATATCCTGCTCGGTATTACCGGCGGGATTGCGGCCTATAAAAGTGCCGAGCTCACGCGCCGGCTGCGCGATGCAGGCGCCCAGGTGCGCGTGGTCATGACCCGGTCGGCAACCGAGTTCGTTACCCCGCTGACTTTCCAGGCACTGTCGGGCCATGCCGTACACACCGAGCTGCTGGATGAAACCGCCGAGGCCGGCATGGGCCATATCGCACTTGCGCGCTGGGCGGACGTGGTACTGATCGCCCCCGCCAGTGCCAACACCCTCGCCCGCCTGGCACAGGGCCGGGGTGATGATTTGCTCACCACCCTGTGCCTGGCCACCGCAGTGCCGATTGCCTATGCACCGTCGATGAACCGGGTGATGTGGACTGCGCAGGCGACACGCGCGAACTGCGAAACCCTGCTGGCGCGCGGTTATACCCAGCTGGGGCCCGCCAGCGGCGCCCAGGCCTGCGGTGAAACCGGTGAAGGCCGCATGCTCGAAGTCGATCAGCTGGTCGGCGCGCTGGCGTCGATGTTCAATTCTGGTGCACTGCAAACGCTGCGTGTTGTTATTACTGCCGGACCCACCTATGAACCCATCGACCCGGTGCGCTTTATCGGCAACCGCAGTTCGGGGCGCATGGGTTTTGCACTCGCGCAGGCAGCGCGCGATGCGGGTGCCGCAGTCACGCTGATCGCCGGGCCGTGTGCGCTGCCAACGCCCGACGACGTTAACCGCATCGATGTCGAAACCGCGGCCGAGATGCAGGCAGCAGTGCAACAGCAATTATCCGGCTGCGATATTTTTATCGCGACCGCGGCGGTGGCCGATTATCGGCCGGCTGAAATCGCCGCGCAGAAAATCAAGAAACACAGCGAACAGTTCATGCTCGAACTGGTGCGCAATCCTGACATCCTTGCCAGCGTCGCTGGCACTACGCCACGCCCCTTCGTGGTGGGCTTTGCTGCCGAAACTGAAAACCTGGAACAACATGCGCTCGACAAGCTGACACGCAAACAGCTCGACATGATCGCGGCGAATGATGTCAGTAAAACCCCCAACACTGAACAGGACATCGGCTTCGGTAGCGAATACAATGCGCTGCAGGTGTTCTGGCCGGGAGGTCAGCAGGCCTTGCCCCGTGCGCGCAAGCACGCCATTGCAACCCAGCTGGTGCAGCTCATCGCGCATCACTACAGGCAGAAGAACCATGCGAAAGATTCAGCTTAAAATCCTCGACCCGCGGATTGGAAAAGGCATTCCCCTGCCGGCACACGCCACACCCGGTTCTGCGGGGATGGATTTACGTGCCTGCATCGACACCGCGATAACACTCAAACCCGGCGACACCGAGCTGATTCCGACCGGCATCGCGATCCATATCGAAGATCCCGGCCTCGCCGCCACCATCCTGCCGCGCTCAGGCCTTGGCCATAAGCATGGTATCGTGCTTGGCAACCTGGTGGGGCTGATCGATTCTGATTACCAGGGCCAGCTGTTCGTGTCATGCTGGAACCGCGGCAAGGACGACTTCCATATTGAATGCGGCGACCGCATTGCCCAGCTGGTGTTTGTGCCCGTGGTGCAGGCGCAGTTCGAAGTCGTTGCTGAATTTGATTCAAGTCACAGAGGCGCCGGCGGCTTTGGATCTTCAGGCCATAAATAAGTATTTAATGAACATTTAATCGTGGGATTTTGGTATAACAAATCATGATCAGCTGACGGATTATATTTTGTCATAGGGCAATTCTCAGATTCCGGTTGTAGCTATTTTCACAAAACTTCAAGAACACTCATACTATGAAAAACATCACCGAAGAAATTTTTCGCGCCTACGATATCCGCGGCGTGGTCGAAACCGCGCTCACACCCGAAGCTGTGCGCAAGATAGGCCAGGCATTTGCCAGCGAAGCGTTGCGGCAAAAACAGAACACCGTGGTGATCGGTCGCGATGGCAGGCTGTCCAGCCCGATGCTGTCAGAAGCGCTCAGTGAAGGCCTGCGTGCCGGCGGTTGTGATGTGGTCGATGTCGGCATGGTGCCAACACCGGTGCTGTATTACGCCACTCATAAATTTAAAACCGGGACCGGCATCATGGTTACCGGCAGCCACAATCCGCCGCAGTATAACGGCCTGAAAATGCTGATCGCGAGCAACACCATGTACGGCGATGGCATCAAGGCGCTGTACACACGCATTGTTGATAACGATCTCGCCAGCGGCGCAGGAAACTACGAAACCCGTGATATCGTGCCTGAATACATTAATACCATTGTCAGCGATATCAAACTTGCCAGGCCACTGCGCGTTGCAGTCGATTGCGGCAATGGTGTCGCCGGTGCGATCGGACCAGAGCTGTTCCGCAAACTGGGTTGCGAAGTCACCGAACTGTTTTGCGAAGTTGACGGCAACTTCCCAAACCATCACCCGGATCCATCCAAACCCGAAAATCTCGAAGATATTAAAAAAGTCATCGCCGCAGAAAAGCTCGATCTCGGCCTGGCATTTGATGGCGACGGCGACCGTGTCGGCATTATCGACGACCAGCAAAAAATCATCTGGGCCGATCGCCAGATGATGCTCTATGCCGCCGACGTACTCAGCCGCAAACCCGGCGCGCAGATTATTTTTGACGTCAAATCCAGCAGCAACCTCGGCAAGGAAATCGCGCGCCTCGGCGGCGAACCGCTGATGTGGAAAACCGGGCATTCGTTTATCAAGGCCAAGATGAAACAGACCGGCGCTGAACTCGCCGGCGAAATGAGCGGCCATGTGTTCTTCAAGGAGCGCTGGTTTGGTTTCGACGACGGTCTTTACAGTGCAGCACGCATGCTGGAAATTATCAGCAAACGCAGCGAAGCCGCATCGGTGGTTTTCGCAGAATTGCCCGACAGCTTTAATACACCCGAGCTGCAAATTCATTTCGAACAGGACGGCGCGCACTACACCTTTATGGACAAATTCAAACAAAGCGCAGATTTCGGCAAGGCTGACGTCATTACCATCGACGGCATGCGGGTGAATTTTGCCGATGGCTGGGGATTGATTCGGCCTTCAAATACCACGCCAAGCCTGGTGCTGCGATTTGAAGCCAACAACCAGAAAACACTGGACGAGATACAGGCGAAGTTCAAACACGAACTGCTCAAGCTCGACAGTAAAATAAAACTGCCGTTTTAACCCGGGGCCTTTTGCAGCACATCATTGAACTGCGGTTTTACGGCGCGCTGAATGATTTTCTGCCAGCGGAAAAGCGCCAGCGCAATTACCCTTATCGGCTGGATCGCGAAACCTCGGTCAAGGACCTGATTGAATCCCAGGGCGTGCCGCATACTGAAATCGAACTGATTTTAGTCAATGGCGCCGCCGTGGGATTTGATCACCGGGCCGCAGATGCGATGCGTATCGCGGTTTACCCGGTGTTTGAAAGCATCGACATCTCACCCGTGCTGCGCTTGCGCGAACCCCCTTTGCGCGAGGCGCGCTTCGTGCTCGATTGCCATCTTGGACGGCTGGCGCGCTACCTGCGCCAGTTCGGTTTCGACACCCTGTATGAAAATACCTACGATGATGCCGAACTCGCAGACATTTCAGCACAACAACAACGCATTCTGTTAACCCGCGACCGCGCCCTGCTAAAGCGCAAGATCATCAGCCACGGGTATTTCGTGCGTTCCACCCGGCCGCTGACACAGTTTCATGAAGTCATGCGCCGATTTAAGATGTATGACCTGATCGTGCCTTTTGGTCGCTGCACGCGCTGCAATGGTCATGTCGTCGCGATCAGCAAGGCCGATATTATCAACCAGCTCGAACCCGGCACCATACGTCATTATGAAGATTTCTGGCGCTGCAGCAGCTGTGGCCAGGTGTACTGGGAAGGCAGCCACTATCAACGCATGCAACAAACCACTGACAGCGTCATCGCAACAGCCAGCGGGCACAACGCAGCCAGCGACTGATCGAATTTAACGCACACCTGAACAGCCGATCTATGGTCAAAAATATGCGATTTGCGTCGCACCCGGCTTTGGGGTGAAATAGCGACCACATTACTGGAGACTCCCTTGGACAAAAAATCGGCGCATAACGTCGCCAGCGTGCTGGCCGAAGCCCTGCCGTATTTGCAGCGCCTCAACAATAAAACCGTGGTCATCAAGTACGGCGGCAATGCCATGGTCGACGAAAAACTCAAGGCCAGTTTTGCGCAGGACATCGTGTTGCTGAAACAGGTCGGGGTTAACCCGGTGGTGGTCCACGGCGGTGGCCCGCAGATTGGTGAGTTGCTGAAAAAAATTGGCAAGGAATCAACGTTTATCGACGGCATGCGCGTGACTGACCGTGAAACCATGGACGTGGTAGAAATGGTGCTCGGCGGACTCGTCAATAAAAGCATTGTCAGTCTGATCAATCTCAATGGCGGCCACGCGGTGGGACTGACAGGCAAAGATGGCGGCCTGATACGCGCAAAAAAAATGAACATTACGCGCAAGACGCCTGATCTCGAAGCACCCGAGATTATCGATCTTGGCCACGTCGGCGAAGTCACCGCGATTGATCCGTCGGTGGTACACATGCTCGATCAGGGTGAATTCATTCCGGTGATAGCGCCGATCGGTGTCGGCGCTGGCGGCGAGTCCTACAATATCAATGCCGACATCGTGGCGGGAAAACTCGCCGGTGTTCTGGGTGCGGAGAAACTCCTGCTGCTGACCAATACACCTGGCGTGCTGGATAAAACCGGTAACACCCTGACAGGGCTGACGCTGCACGACATCAACGCGCTGGTGGCCGATGGCACTATCGCCGGCGGTATGTTACCCAAGGTCAATTGCGCCACCGATGCAGTGAAATCCGGGGTTAAAACTGCGCACATCATTGATGGCAGGGTAGAACATTCGGTATTGCTGGAGCTGCTCACCGACGAGGGCGTCGGCACGCTGATCAAAAGCTGAGGGGCACTGCTATTCGGTGGCGGTGTCTTCTGGCATGTTTTCGAGCACTGCCGGCCTGTTCCTGGCTTCGATCTGGTCGCGCAGGCGTTTTTGTTCAGCCTTGAGCTCACGAAAACGCAGGATGTAGTCACTGAACTGGGTGTTCACTGCCTTGCGTTTATCTTCGTGCGTGCGCCTGACTTCGCGCTGGGTCTCGAGCTGCCGGCGTTCACCATCTACCTTCTGATAAAGTGTTTCGGGTACGACCCTGCCCTGCGCCTTGAGCGATGCAATTAGCGTCTCGCTTTTCTCAATTTTTTTAATTGAATCATTGATGATCGAATCTGCCAGCTGGATCTGGGATTCAACCGCTTCGATTCGCGCGTCACGTGCTGCAACCAGGTCTCGCTCGGTGGTATAGGTGTCGAGCAGAATGCGGTCACGTCGGCGCTTTTCTTCTTCGCGCTGTTGCTTGCGCGCTTTTACCAGCTCAACGCGCTTCCTTTCCGCGCGCTCTGCCTCGGTTTCAGCAGCATCCACTTTTTTTACCGAGAGCCCCTGCTCACTCATTTCCTTATGTTCTTTTACAAGGTATTGCGCGGGAACAGTATCACTGTAATGAACCTGACCGTTGTCATCGATCCATTTGTACAATTTGGCCTGCACTGGCATAGCCGTCGCGCTGATGACGATTAACAAGGGCACTGCATATAGTCGCATTTCTAAAAAACTCCCGATCTGATAACCACAGAGTATAGACACCGATTTTGCAGCCTGCTGAGTACTGCCGGCTGAGTACTCTGCCTGCTGAGTACTCATAGTCCCGCTGTGGCAGAATGCAGGCCACTATCATAACGCATGGCAAACCCGGCCTGAAGGCACATGCTTGAGCAACTGCTTATTTTCGCGATTTCGCTTGTCGCCAATGTATTTTCCGCATTATCCGGCGGCGGCGCAGGCCTGATCCAGCTACCCGTGTTAATTTTCCTGGGATTGCCCTTCGGTATTGCCCTCGCCACGCACAAGGTCGCCACCGTGGCACTCGGTATAGGCGCGACCCTGCGGCACCTGCGCGACAGCCATCTTGAACGCCAGTTTGCGCTGTTCATGATTATAACCGGGCTGCCCGGGGTCATCATCGGCGCCAGTTTTATTCTGCAGGTATCTGACAGGATAGCCGAAATATGCCTGGGCGTGCTCACCCTCGGGCTGAGTGTTTATTCATTTCTATCACCCGGCCTTGGCCAGCTGCATCAACCGTTGCATCGTAATCGGCGCGGCTACACCATCGGCGGTAGCGTGCTATTTTTGATTGGCATACTCAACGGCTCCCTCACCTCCGGTACCGGGCTGTTTGTTACCCTGTGGCTGGTGCGCTGGTTCGGCATGGATTACAAACGCGCCGTGGCCTACACCCTGGTGCTGGTCGGCCTGTTCTGGAACGCCACCGGGGCGATCACGCTGGGACTGCTCGGCGAAATCTACTGGCTGTGGATCCCGGCACTGTTGCTCGGCTCACTCATCGGCGGCTACCTCGGCGCGCACCTGGCGATCGTCAAAGGTAACAGACTGATCAAACGCAGCTTCGAACTGGTGACTTTGCTGATTGGCGTGAAATTGATAGTTGGGTAAAAAGCTATTTGCCACAGAGGGCACAGAGATCACAGGGGGTAAAGATAAAATATTGTCCGCGTATAACGCAAAGAACGCGAAAAAGTAATCTTAGTTGTTGTATGCGGCTTACTGATCTTGATTTCGATGTTCAGGCACTCACAGGAGGCACCATCTAACTGTATTATTTAATTCGCGTCCTTTGCGTTATTC
>JBATHJ010000564.1:0-2522 GCA_049666625.1 Gammaproteobacteria bacterium
TATCGTAGTCGCGCGCTGACACGCATCGAGATGGTGTTCGCGGTGGCGCCCACGCACCCGCTGGCAGCCCTGCCGGCGCCGCTGAGTGAGAGTGATATAGCGCGCTATCGCGCGGTAGTCATCGCCGACAGCTCGCGACAGTTATTGCCTCGCACCTCCAGTGTGCTCGACGCGCAGTCGCGCCTGGTGGTGCCTGATCTTGCCGCCAAGTGTGAAATGCAGATGGCCGGCCTGGGTGTGGGCACCTTGCCGAAAGCGCTGGCGCACTATCAGCAACAACAGGGACGGCTGAAAATCATCGCACTTGAAACCCCGCCGCCACCGATCGAGATGAGTATTGCCTGGCGCAGTGACAACAAGGGGCGGGCGCTGGCGTGGTTTGTCGACGCCCTGGCGAACTCGGCCGGCTTGTTCGGCAGCGCGAATTATTCCTTGATGCCAACACCGCGGTTGAGTAATGACAATGCGAATGCAAACAGCGCGCCGACAAAAACCAGGATGATCAGGAAGGCAGTGGTGAGATCAATGTCGGACACACCGATAAAACCATAACGAAACGCATTGATCATATACAGGATCGGGTTGAACTGACTCACCGACTGCCAGAATTCGGGCAGCATTTTGATAGAATAAAATATACCCCCGAGATAGGTCAGTGGCGTGAGCACGAAGGTGGGGATAATGGTGATGTCATCAAAACTGCGGCCATACACCGCATTGATGAAGCCCGCGAGTGAGAACAGCGCCGCGGTGAGTACGAAGACCGCGAGGCTGATACCGATAGAGTGCATGCGCAGCTCGGAGAAAAGCATTGACACCAGGGTCACGGTGATACCCACTGTCACGCCGCGCAATACCCCGCCGCTGACATAGCCCAGCAGGATGATGTAATTGGGCAGCGGCGACACCAGCATTTCTTCCACGCTGCGATGAAACTTGGCGCTGAAAAATGACGATACGACATTGGCGTAGGAGTTACTGATGACCGACATCAGGATCAGCCCGGGCACAATGTAATCCATGTAACGATAGCCGTCGATGTCGCCGATCTGGGTGCCAATCAACTGGCCGAAAATTATGAAATACAGGCTGACGGTGATTACCGGCGGTACAACGGTCTGGATCCAGATACGGATAAAACGCAGAAACTCGCGCCGCATAATGGTTCTGAGCGCGACCCATTGCTGGTAAATACTCATGCTGTTACCTGTTTGTGCGTCAGCGATACAAACAGCTGTTCAAGTCGATTGCTCTTGTTGCGCATGCTGACGATTTCGATGCCGCACTCGCTGAGTTTGTTGTATATCGCGTTCAGGTTCTGGCCCTTGTATAACACCACTTCCAGCGTGCTGCTGTCGATTAATTTCACTTCGTAATCACCGCAGTCGGGCAGTACGCCGAGTTCGTTTTCGAGGTAGAGCACAAAGGTTTCGGCGTGCGTACGGTCGAGCAATTTACGCATGCTGGTTTGTTCGATAGTGATGCCGTTGTCGATAATGGCAATGTTGTTACACAGGTTCTCCGCTTCTTCGAGGTAGTGCGTGGTTAAAATGATGGTCGTGCCACGGGCATTGATATCGCGCATGAACTCCCACATTGAACGTCGAATTTCAATGTCGACGCCTGCGGTCGGTTCATCCAGGATCATCAGCTTTGGTTCATGCACCAGTGCGCGCGCGATCATCAGGCGTCGTTTCATACCGCCTGAGAGTTCACGCGCCATGACATGGCGCTTGCTCCATAAATCCAGCTGTTTCAGGTAACGTTCGGCGCGCTCGCCGGCGGTATCACGGTTAATGCCGTAATACCCGGCCTGGTTGATCAGGATTTCGATTACGGGTTCGAATATATTGAAATTGAATTCCTGCGGCACCAGCCCGATATGCTGACGAGCGGCTGCCGGGTCTTTGTCAATGTCGGTGCCGAACACGCTGACATGGCCTGAGGTTTTGTTAATCAAGGAGCAGATAATACCGATGGTGGTCGATTTTCCCGCACCGTTGGGGCCGAGCAGGGCAAAAAAATCGCCTTCAGCGACTTCAAGATTTGCGCCACACAGGGCTTGCACGCCGTTGCGGTAGGTTTTGCGTAAGTCTTCAATTTTTAACGCGTACATGACAGGAGTCAGTTTCCAGTGTTAACGAGGGAGGTAAAGTAAAGCCTGGCGAGGGCGCTGGCAAGTATCGTCTCAGGCGGAGGTGGAATTGTCAGTAAAATCATGATAATAGTGATCGATTAGAATTATTGGTTTACATTAGTCATACACCCGTCTAATATTTCGAAGAGCGACACAGACCTTGAATTACACAGTGACAGAATATGGGCAGTAAAGGCGATAACAACCGTCAGCGTATTGTCGACGCAGCCGACCAGCTGTTTTATACGCGTGGCTACAATCAGACATCGTTCCGCGATATATCCGATATCACGGGCATCCCGCGTGGGAATTTTTATTATTATTTCAAAACCAAGGACGACATTCTCGGTGCCGTGGTGGATTCGCGGCTGAAATTTTATACCGA
>JBATHJ010000565.1:0-3526 GCA_049666625.1 Gammaproteobacteria bacterium
CTGTAGATGTTGCATAGTTATAGTCGAGGAAAGTCAGCACGATGTTACCGAACAAACCAGGATCACTAGCACTGGTGAAATCCCAGGTAATGGTTCCCAGAATCGGCCCACCATCATATGCGTTGAACTGGCTCAGATCAAAACTGCCGACAGCTGTCGCTGTGCCTTCTGCAACTGTATGTGCACTGTCATTCCATAGATCAACAGAAAGCACCAGGTCGCCGGTTGCGGCATCCCAGGTTCCGCTGTCCAATGTAAACCATGAGAAAATGCTACCGCCTGCACCGCCGTTGGTACTCGCATCATGGAAAACGTTGTGGCGGAATGGACCCGTTGACTCAGTCGGTAAATCAAGAATCGAGACGGGAGCGGCAGTCACTGCGCCGCATCCAAAAGCAAGCAGTAAAGCAGATAAAATTTGTTTCATTTTGATTCCATCCATTTAATATTTATGAGTAATAACAATAACAAAATCGAGAGCACAAGATAACAAGCACTTTTCACGCCAACATGTGAATTCCGTCAACTAAATACAATAATAACAGTTAGTTAATTAGCAACCGATAGATTCTGCCCGATGCAATACAAGCACGATTGACAGATATTTCGACACTTTAACATCCAGAAGTCGTAGCCATCGCGTGTTGCCCTGTTTTCCAGCTGTACATGTGTAAATATTCATGACAGCCGATACTGCCAGAAATCAATATATAACAATCAATATCAACCATTACATAGAGTTATATCATAACTTGTAGTGCAAATTATTCCGACACTCAGTTGTCATCAATCACCGGCGCCAGCCAGCGCTGCACTTCGGCCAGGGGTTTATCTGAGCGCTCGGCATAATCCACGACCTGGTCGTGAGAAATTTTACCGGTGCCGAAATAACGCGCATCCGGGTGTGAGAAGTACCAGCCCGACACAGCCGCGGCCGGCATCATGGCGAAACTCTCGGTCAGCGTCAGCCCGGCATTTTGATCCGGCCTGATGAGCTGCCAGAGTTTGGCTTTTTCACGGTGATCCGGGCACGCCGGGTAACCCGGTGCCGGTCGTATGCCCTGGTAGGCTTCGGCGACCAGTTCGTCATTGCTGAGCTGCTCATCGTGCGCATAACCCCAGAATTCTTTACGCACACGTTGATGCATGCGCTCGGCGAAGGCTTCTGCCAGGCGATCGGCGAGCGCTTTCAGCAGGATACTGTTGTAATCATCGTGATCGGCCTCGAAGCGTGCGACATGTTCATCAATGCCAATGCCGGCAGTGACCGCAAATGCGCCCAGGTAATCGGCCTTGCCGGACGTTTTGGGCGCGACATAATCGGCCAGGCACTGGTTGGGCCGGTCATCGGGCTTCGCCATTTGCTGGCGCAAGTGATGCAACACGGTTTTGACTTCCGCGCGGGTATCATCGGCATACAGTTCGATATCATCTTCGACGCTGTTCACCGGGAAGAACCCGATCACCGCGCGTGCACTCAACCATTTTTCCGCGACCAGTTTTTTCAGCATCGCCTGCGCATCGTTGAACAAACGTGTCGCTTCCTCACCGACGACTTCGTCGTGCAGAATTTTAGGATATTTCCCGGCCAGCTCCCAGGTGTGGAAAAACGGTGTCCAGTCGATGTAGTCCACCAGCTCATCCAGCGGGTAGTCATCAAACGCCTTGATGCCGAGGAAGGTCGGCACCGGCGGTGTGTAGCCCGCCCAGTCAAACTTGAAACGATTGGCACGCGCCTGTTCAAGCGTGAAGGTTTTACGGGTTGATGTGCGCTGTGCACGCTGCACGCGCATATCATCGTATTCTTTTTTCACTGCAGCAACATACGCAACGCGGCGGTCTTCACTGAGCAATTCGCCGGCCACGCCCACTGCACGTGAAGCATCGGGCACATAGACCACGGCATTGTCATACTTCGGTTCAATTTTCACCGCAGTGTGTATCCGTGATGTGGTTGCACCGCCGATCAGCAACGGTATTTTCAATCCCAGGCGCTGCATTTCTGACGCCATGTGCACCATTTCATCCAGTGATGGCGTAATCAGGCCTGACAGGCCGATAATATCGACATTGTGTTTTTTGGCTTCCGCGAGGATGGTTTCAGCGGGCACCATGACACCGAGATCTATCACCTCGTAGTTATTACACTGCAATACCACGCCGACAATATTCTTGCCGATATCGTGCACATCACCCTTCACCGTGGCCATGAGTATGGTGCCGTTGGTTTGCGAAACCCCGTCTTTTTCCGCTTCCAGAAACGGCTGTAAATACGCCACCGCTTTTTTCATCACGCGCGCTGATTTAACCACCTGCGGCAAGAACATCTTGCCGTCACCAAACAGGTCGCCGACCGTGTTCATGCCATCCATCAGCGGCCCTTCGATAACATCCAGCGGACGCACAGCCTGCGCTCGCGCGGCTTCAGTATCTTCTTCGATGAAATCAGCAATCCCTTTCACCAGCGAGTGCGCGAGGCGTTCATTCACCGGCAGTTCTCGCCACGCCAGGTCTTTGCCGCTTTCGGCCTGTATACCCGTGCCTGCATAGTTCGCGGCAATTTCGAGTAAGCGATCTGTTGAATCAGCACGACGGTTCTGAATTACGTCTTCCACGGCTTCGCGTAATTCATCGGGCAGATCGTCATACAATGCCAGCTGGCCGGCGTTGACAATACCCATGTCCATGCCGGCTTTGATCGCGTGATACAAAAATACCGAGTGAATGGCTTCGCGTACCGGGTTATTGCCGCGGAACGAGAACGAGACGTTAGACACGCCACCCGAAATCATCGCGTGCGGCAGGGTTTGCTTGATAGTGCGCGTCGCATCGATAAAATCTTTTGCATAGTTATTGTGTTCTTCAATCCCGGTAGCAACCGCAAAGATATTCGGGTCGAAAATAATATCTTCCGGCGCAAAACCGACTTTTTCTGTGAGCACCTTGTAAGAACGTGTGCAGATTTCTACCTTGCGCTGATAACTGTCCGCCTGGCCGTCTTCATCAAACGCCATCACGATGACAGCCGCACCGTAACGCTGTACTTTTTTCGCCTGCTCGATAAATTTTGCTTCGCCTTCTTTCAACGAAATCGAATTCACCACGCCCTTGCCCTGGATGCATTGCAGGCCAGCCTCGATGATTTCCCACTTGGATGAATCCAGCATTACCGGCACGCGCGAGATGTCCGGCTCGGCCGCGATCATGTTGAGAAAACGCACCATCACTGCCTGCGAATCGAGCATGCCTTCGTCCATGTTGATGTCGATAATCTGCGCACCGTTTTCAACCTGCTGTTGCGCGACCGATAACGCCTGTTCGTAATTTTCTTCCTTGATGAGTCGCTTGAACATCGCCGAGCCGGTGACATTGGTACGCTCGCCGACGTTGACGAACAGTGAATCCGCGCGGATATTTTCCGCTTCCAGGCCGGCCAGGCGCAGGGTGTGGTCGTGTGGCGGTATCTTGCGTGGCGCGTGTCCGGACACCGCCTCGGCGATAGCCTTGATATGCGCGGGTGTGGTGC
>JBATHJ010000566.1:0-2413 GCA_049666625.1 Gammaproteobacteria bacterium
GAGTTATTCATTTGATACCTTGCAACTGCCAGACAGTTTCGATACCAGTGATTTCCGGGAGCATACAAACGAAGTCTTTAATCATCTGCGCCACCCGCGTCGCGCCATCGAGAATGAAGGTGGCTTCAATGCATTCGTAAATCGCCAGATTTTTCCGGTCGACAGCGCCAACTCGAACGAATCTTATGCAGCACTCCCTAATTACGCATTGCACCTGCTCGGCGGTGGCATGGTCTATCGCAAAGACCTGGAATATTTTCGTGCGCACAATGCCGAGTATCCCGCGGTGTATGCCACGACACTCGCGATGACTGCCGAAATCCTCCAGGAAATTTTTGAGAAAGGCACCACGACCCAGGACGATGAAGTTGCAGACGTGTATTTATTTCGACCGCTCGGTATCTGGCTGTTTCACCAGGATGCCGTTGCCGATTTTGTTATGCGCACACTCGACCCTGCTATCTGGCCCTATCTTCAGGCGTTCGATGTTTCACAGGACAGGCTGGTGAATACCGGTATCAGTTATATCTATCGACCGCCCGCGACCCGCTTCGGAGATTCGCGCCTGTTTGTGTTTACCGGGCTCAACAACCTGGTTGGGTTATCGCACAGCCTGTCGCATACTGAATCGATATCATGGGGCATCGGCCTGGCTACCCAGCGGATTGATTTCAATCTTGACCGCCAGGCCGAACTTGAAACCAGCTTTGGACTATTCTATGACCGCGACAAAAGCCTGCTGTGGTCGATTAATCTGAACGATGCTGGCGGTACCAACTTCAGGTTCAACCTGTTTCCCTCAACAGGCAGCACACTCTCAAAGCTCGGTTATTTCCTCAGCCACCACGAAAATCAGCGCTGGGCACTTGGCCTGTTGTATCAATTGCCGCTCGGCATTGCCTTCAGTTCTGATTAGACACAATGTTTAACTTGATATTCCCGTTAGAAAACAGCATCCTGTGCGCGGTATTCAGTTAACTTAATTAACCTGGGGGTTATCTATATGAGCATGATGTCTGAATTTAAAGACTTTGCTATCAAGGGAAACGTGGTCGACATGGCTGTCGGTATTATTGTCGGTGTGGCTTTCGGCAAAATTGTTTCGTCATTTGTCGCTGACGTAGTCATGCCACCAATTGGTGTTTTGCTCGGTGGCGTGGATTTCACCGACCTCGCCCTGACCATACAGGAAGCCAGCGGTGATGCGGCTGCTGTCACCATGAATTACGGAAAATTTATCCAGACCGTGATTGATTTCACTATTATCGCATTTGTAATTTTCATCGCCGTCAAAATGATCAACAAACTGAAGAAGAAGGAAGAAGCTGCACCATCCACTCCGCCGAAGCCTTCCAATGAAGAAGTACTGCTTTCAGAAATCCGCGATTTGCTCAAAAAATAATAAGCAAATATCAAAGCAATAAAAAAGGTGCGCCATGCGCACCTTTTTTATTGCCCTGAATAAATCGTTCCTCAAAATGAATACACCAGGGTAACAGCTGTTTCCGTATCAGTCTTTTCCTTGCCTGCAGGCACGACTGAGTTGCTCTTCACTGTCAATGACAGCTTCATCGCCAGGCTGGTGTTGACCTTTGCTGTTAACGCAGTAACAGACTTGCTCACTGTCAAATCGCTGCCTGCATCGACGGTCAGATCCTGGGTAAACGTTGAAGTGTCCGACACCTTCCAGAGGTATTTACCGGCAAGGCGCAGAATGCCTTCGCTGTCAGAATCGGCAGCACCGTCAAGCTTGACTATTCGAAGACCAGGGCCGATTTCAAGATCCAGTGTCATGTTTTCTTCGTGCAGCAGGCGACGCCCATAACCAGCGGCGATGGTGGTTTGATATTCATAACCACTGAAGCGGTCCTTATCGTAATTGACCAGGCCAAATACATAATTGAATTCACTGTACTTGTAATCTGATTTTCCTGAAAGCTGGTAACGCTCTGCAGAAGTAGTTTCTACATTGGTCACCTGGTCAGTCGTTGAGGCGCCAAACGCTTCAGCGTGCACGTTATGGCGCCACTTTTCTTTTTCATGGGTCGCATCAATTTTTGCATTAATGGTTGAGGTTTCGGAGTTACCTGAAGTCATTACATAACCCAGTTCCGCCGAAGACTTCCACGGTGATTTTTCTGCATCGTCAGCGGCATAAACCGCACCGTTTGTTGCAAGCAGGGCCATAGCAATTGCTGTAGCGACTGCATTATTTTGTGAATTTTTCATATTTGACCTTTATTCAGGCTGCGTGTTGATGCACGTCCATTTGCGGATACGGAATAGAAATTCCATTCTCATCGAACGCCAGTTTAATTTTTTCGTGTGTATCAAAATACACACCCCAGTAATCCGCAGTGTTACACCATGGACGAACATTAAAGTTAACGCTGCTATCAGCCAGCGCGCCCAC
>JBATHJ010000567.1:0-1622 GCA_049666625.1 Gammaproteobacteria bacterium
CCTTTAGTTGGTCTGAACTGCCCCCCTTTAATTCAACGGGCGAACGCACCATGCATCGTTCTGCATTTCGCTCGATGCACACAGCGCCTCGGTAGCTATACCCACGTCGGTGACGTAGTAAAGCGTCAGCATCCCGAGATCACGGCGGCCCAGGTTGTGATAGATCATACCCACCTGAATATCCTCGGCGCTTAACTGATCTGCATGTGCCGCAAAATACTGCGCCGCCTTGCCCAGTTCGTCATCCTGCAACAGTTCGATCATACGGCCGACGCCGATCTGGTAGGCCTGTGTCAGGAGCAGGCCATACAACAACCGGCGCTTCTTCTCCGGCAGCTTTCCGAAGACCGTGTTGAAAGGTTGCTGAAGATTACGGTCGATCTGTTCAACCAGTCGCAGTGCGCAGTCCACCTGCGCCATGCGGTGCAGCCGGAAGTCTTTGGGAATCTCGCAGTCGTCGAGCACATCGGGCCGCAACTGCATGATGCCCCGTGCTGACACGGTTGATAGCGCGTGTTTTATGCCACCACTCTCGATAATCGTTTTGCCCATAAAGGCAGGCATCACACTCGTCGGAAAACTGATCCGACCCTGGTCCTTGAGATGTTCGTACACCGTCCGGATCAGCGTGACGAGCGATACCGGGCTGCTGGCCGAGCCCACACGCATCCCGTCCCAGGTGCCCCACAGCCGATAATCTTTCTCGCTTCCCACCATCCGCGCGATGGACTCGTTTATATCCACATAACGCTGGTTGCATGCAAGGGCAAACGGATAACCCTGGCTCGTGTCCGTACCGGGGCTCCAGTCGGCCACGCGGTGCTCGGCAGCGAGGCGCTCGCGCGTCTGGTTGATGCGCTGGCCGGTGGCCTCGGTAGTGTCGGCATTATCGATATAGCCCACAAACTGGCCACGGCGATCAAACAGGATGTGACGCTGGGGCTTGCTGCAGTAGCCTTCGCTGAGCAATACCCAGCGGCGAATGGTGGTGAGATTGCTGGCCATGCCCTGGCTTTCCCAGTAGGGTGTTTGTCGCACCACATCCAGCCAGTTGTCCACCCGCTCGGCAGACGCGACTGAGGGTAAAACACCCGCTAACACGCCCCATAACAGCAACTGCGACAGCTTCAGTATGCGGCAATTGCCGGGGCTGGCTGGACTATTTAATAGACGGATCCACATGGTGCTCATGCTACCGCAAGTGACGGGTAAAAGGCCTGTTTCGAGCCTCCCGGCTAGATTGTGTAATTAAAGTAATTAAAATAATTGGGGACAGACCACGATTATCACTACTGCTTCTCACCGACAGTGATTAAAACTTCTGTATTGAACCAAACTCCGTCAGAACCTGATACATCAGCAATTTCTTTTCGGTGAATCTCTTCAAACGCTTTCTGCTCATCTTCTGGCATTTGATTCAATAACGCCCTCCACGAAGGGACAATGAAAAATGAATAGTGAAAAATGAAAAATGGGGTACGTAGCCTGGATGAGGCTGTATCTCATCCGGGGAATTTGATGTTTGCCTGGCATTGTCCCCGGATGAGGTGAAGCGTTCATCCGGGCTACGGGTTTGTGTTACGTAGGGTGTGCCGTGCGCACCGTGGTTCTGTGGTCTGGGT
>JBATHJ010000568.1:0-2552 GCA_049666625.1 Gammaproteobacteria bacterium
ACTGAATTGATAGAGCGTGATGGTTTATATCGTGACCTTTACGGAAACGCGTGAGCACCTCGTTACTTGAAGGGGTCGTTTTTCGCGGACAGTTATTGATCTGAGCTTGCAGCGCTGTGTTTTTTGTTGCAAAGAGAACACAGCGATAAAAAAGATAAAGAGTTGTCCGCAAATGAACGCAAATGACGCGAATGTAGAACAATAAAACTGTCATTTTTGATGTCACCGAGGGTCGGATGTTTCGCAAAAATGGCTCAGGATGACTGTCTTCAAGATTTTTACTTTATTTGCGTACATTAGCGTTCATTTGCGGATAATTATTATTGTTTTACATTCTTTGCGTTTTTCGCGGACAGTTTTTATTTAGACTTATAACTCTGTGCCCTCTGTGGCAAATAATTTTTTGAAGGAATGACAATGCAAAATCTAACGCTATTGAAAACACTCGTCGCTGCGCTGTCGCTGTTTATCGCAACATCAATCAGCGCCGGGCCGTTCGACAAGGGCAAGATGAATGTCTCACTGGTGGTGGGGGCGGGTACTGCATTCAACCAGAATTACACCATCGTCGGTGCCGGGCTGGATTATTTTGTGCTGCACGGCTTGCAGCTGGGGGTTGATGCGCAGGCCTGGCTGGGCGGCGACCGGTCGATATATAAAATCAGCCCGCAGGCACGCTATGTGCTGGACACGGGTACTTCGCTAAAACCCTATATCGGTGCGTTCTATCGCAAAACCTATATCGAGAATCTGGACGACCTTGAATCCGTCGGTGGCCGCGCGGGCGTGTATTTGCGTACTGACGGGCGTTATAGCCTGAGTGCCGGCGTGGTGTTCGAAAATTACCTCGATTGTAACGATACAGTTTTCAATAACTGCTCCGAAACCTATCCAGAGCTGGTGTTTTCTTTCGCGATTTAGGACTATCAATAGATAAAGTCTATCAATCACATTAACAATAAGTATCTGCTAATATAAGGAAATTCTGTATAATGGCCTGCAATTAATGTTGTTATACATCTATACCAGACGGAGATTGACCATGAAAACAGCGAATATGGCACTGCTCGTAACAGGCCTGTGCACCACACCTGTATTCGCCGGCAACTGGCAGGCGCTGCCAGAAACTGCCCCGGCACCGGCAGATAATCCCACCACAGCCGCCAAAGTTGAGCTCGGTAAAATGCTCTTTATGGATCCGCGGTTTTCATCAACGGGAACGGTGTCGTGCAACTCGTGTCACAACGTGATGGAAGGTGGTGATGATAGCCGCAGTACCTCGATGGGTGTGCACGGTAAAACCGGTGGCCGCAATTCGCCCACGGTATGGAATTCTGCATTTCATTCTGTGCAGTTCTGGGATGGACGCGCAGCACTGCTGGAAGACCAGGCCAAGGGCCCGGTGGCTAACCCGGTGGAAATGGGCATGAGCGATGTCGAAACCGCGATGGATCGTGTGCGCAAAATCCCGGGGTATGCGCCTGCGTTTGAAAAAGCATTCGGTAAAGACGCGATGACAGTCGACAATGCTGCGAAAGCGGTCGCGGCCTTCGAGCGCACACTGATTACCCCGAACAGCGCTTATGACAAATTTGCAAAAGGCGACAAATCAGCCATGACTGCGCAACAGCAGCGCGGACTGGAAAAATTTGCTTCCACTGGCTGCACTGCATGTCATTCGGGTGCTGCTTTCAATGGCCCGGAAATGCCGCTCGGCGAGGGGTTTTATGCGAAATTTCCGACCTTCACCGATAATGTTTATACTGGCAAGTACAAGCTGGCAGAGGACAAGGGTCGCGAAGAAGTAACGAGCAAAGTCGAAGACAGGAACAAGTTCCGTGTGCAGACATTGCGCAACATTACTGATACTGCACCTTATTTTCATAACGGTTCGGTAAGTGAACTTGGTGAAGCGGTACGTGTCATGGCTAAGACCCAGCTGGATAAAGATTTACCTGCAACAGATGTGGCTGATATCGTGGCCTTTCTGGGCGCGTTGACTGGCGAATACCCGGTGATCACCATGCCGCGTTTACCTGCCACCAGTGGTACGACTATACTTGCTGAGTAAGCAGGGTTTTGATACTGCGCGCATGTGATAGCATGCACGCATAAATTCGGAGATTATTGTGGCAAGCATAGAAATTACCAAAGATACATTACAAAATACTATCGTCGACAATGATATTGTCATTATAGATTTCTGGGCGCCGTGGTGCGGCCCGTGTAAGTCTTTTGCGCCGATATATGAAAAAGTCTCGGAAAACCACACGGATGTAGTGTTCGCCAAGGTGAATACAGAAGAAGAGCAGGAACTGGCGGCCAGTTTTCAGATACGTTCGATTCCTACGCTGATGATTTTCCGTGAACAAATCGTGATTTTCTCACAGGCAGGCATGTTGCCGGAGAATGCACTGGAAGAATTAATCGGCAAGGCGCGTGAGCTTGATATGGAAATGGTCAAGCGCGAAGTTGCAGAGCAACAGTCGAAGCAGGCCTGAGCCTGAATTGATTCGGCAGAATTGCTGAGCACATAAAAAAGCCGGAGCATG
>JBATHJ010000569.1:0-10304 GCA_049666625.1 Gammaproteobacteria bacterium
TGGACAACAGCGCATAGGTGTTTCGAATCACCTTGTTGCTGGCAAGCACAGCTGTTTGTGTGCGTGATGTTGTATTTGTGATTGATGTATTCATGATGGTCTCCATTCAGGCCAGTAAATCTGTTTCGTATAATTCAGTTTCGGGTGAGGCGGTTCGCTGCCGCACACGACCATAGTCGCGTTGACGGGCCAGCCTGCGTCCCACGGTGCGACCTGCACGATCTGCAGCGCGATCAATAGCGGTATACATATCCACCTCGGTGTCTTCGATAACGACGTCAGATAACTGTGGCAGCACTACCTGGATATGGCAGCATTTGTCTTCGCCACCGCGAGGGCCATTGATATCTGACAGCCGCACCATGATGCGCTGGATATGGTCATGTCTGCTGCTCAGGGCAAATCCCAGGCGACGCTCTACATGGCCGCGCAATGCATTTGTCAGGGAAAAATTGCGTGCTTGAATATCGATTTGCATCATAATTCTCCGTTGTATTAAACCTGGTTAAACTTCAGGCTAAGATTAGGCCTATATGAATATAAGGAAAAGTCGATTATTATTGGTTGATTGTTCGTATTTAACGAAGTGATTACAAAGCCGATGATTAACTATAAACATCTTCACTATTTCTGGGTGGTCGCAAAGCAGGGGGGCATCGCGCGTGCCAGCGAACATCTGCACCTCACGCCCCAGACAATCAGCGGGCAACTCAGTCTGCTGGAAGAAAATCTGGGCGAAGCGCTGTTCAAGCGCGTTGGCCGCAACCTGGAATTGACAGACACCGGACGGCTGGCGTTGAGCTACGCCGACGAAATTTTTTCACTGGGTGGTGAGCTGGAAGAGGTAGTACGAAATTTGCCGGATGGCAGGCCGCTGGTATTCAAGGTGGGTGTGGCGGATGTAGTGCCAAAATCCATAGCCTGTCGCTTGCTGGCACCGTCACTGCAGCTACCGGAGCCGGTACGTATCGTATGCCGGGAAGACGGTATCGACGCGCTGCTGGCAGAGCTGGCTTTACACCGCATTGACCTGGTGATCGCCGATGGGCCTATTTCAACGAACGTTAACGTGCGCGGTTACAATCACCAGCTGGGTGAGTGTGGTATCAGTTTTTTTGCTGTTCCCAGGCTTGCCGCCAGCTTAAGAAAAAACTTTCCACACAGCCTCAAAGACGCGCCCATGCTTCTGCCAGGTGAAGTCACCGTGGTTCGAAGTCGTCTTGAGCAGTGGCTGGACGGCTTGCACATCCATCCGCGTATCGTGGGTGAGTTTGATGACAGTGCCCTGATGAAAGCCTTTGGCCAGGCAGGCGCAGGCGTTTTTATTGCGCCCACGCCGATTGCTACGGAAGTAGAAAAAATGTACGGTGTCGTCGTCATCGGACAGACAAATGAAGTGCGCGAGCAGTTTTATGCGATCTCGGTGGAGCGTAAAATTTCGCACCCCGCTGTCGTAGCAATTACAGAAACAGCCCGTGAATGGCTGTTTAAAGATGAACCACAGGCACCTGAACTTAAAAGCAGCCGGAAGAAAGCATGAACGAAGAAGATAAACTGTCCGCAGGCTCTACGGAAAAAGGTATTTTTCTCGCCCCCTGGGAAAAGTCATTTGACCGGATTATTACCCCGTTTGAAGAATTTATACATCGCCAGACCACCAGTGGCCTGTTGCTGATGACGACCGCGGTGATCGCACTGGTGCTGGCCAACGGGCCGCTGGCTTCGCTCTACCAGCACCTGCTGCATACCCCCATAAGCCTCAATGCAGGTCACTGGAAACTGGAGATGAGCCTGCACCACTGGATCAATGACGGCCTGATGGCGCTGTTCTTCTTTGTCGTCGGGCTGGAATTGAAACGCGAAATCCTGGTGGGTGAACTGGCAAAAATACGCAACGCGGCTTTGCCCATCGGTGCTGCCATCGGCGGCATGGTGGTGCCGGCCTTAATTTATTATGCAATCAACCCGGAAGGTGCGGCAGCACGTGGCTGGGGTATCCCGATGGCGACGGATATTGCATTCGCGATTGGCGCACTGGCGCTGCTCGCCGGCCGGGTGCCGAAAGCCCTGATCACCTTCCTGGTGGCGCTGGCGATTGTCGATGACCTCGGCGCGGTGCTGGTCATCGCGCTGTTCTACACCCATACCATCGTGGTCGACGCACTCGTGGCCGCCGCTGTGCTGTTTGCAGTGTTGATCATGTTCAACATGAGTGGCATACGAAAAACCATGCCGTACTTTATCGTCGCGGTGTTGCTGTGGTACGCATTGATGCAATCGGGTGTACACGCCACCCTGGCCGGCATCCTCGGTGCAATGACCGTGCCGGCTGCTCCAAAATACAATCCCGAACGTTTCAGCGAACACATCAAAGGGCTGATGCAACGCTTTGACACCAGCCATGAACCCGGCAAAAGCATTTTGACCAATGACAAGTTACGCGCCGTGGTGCAGACCCTGGAAAATGGCGTGCACAGTGTCGAAGCGCCGTTGCAACGCCTCGAGCATATATGGCATATGCCGGTGGCATACCTGGTTATACCGATTTTCGCACTTGTGAACGCAGGTATTGCACTGGATTTTTCTGCAGTCGGCAGCACCTTCGGGCACCCGGTGATGATGGGAGTTACCCTGGGGCTGGTGCTGGGCAAGTTTATCGGTATTACCGGGGTCAGCTGGTTAATGTTGAAGCTTGGGATTGCAGTGTTGCCGAAAGATACACGTTTCAGCCAGATCGCGGGGGTATCATTGATCGCCGGGATCGGTTTCACCATGTCTATATTTGTCGCCCAGCTCGGTTTTGAGGAAAACCCGCAACTATTACTCATGGCCAAGACCGGTATTCTTGCCGCATCACTGTTTGCCGGACTGGCGGGTTTTATCTGGCTCTATCTTGTCAGTCGACCTGTTAAAACGCCTTAATGATCAACCTGCTACTTAAGCACTGGCACCACCTGCCGAAAAACGAGGTCGCTGAGTTACTCGAATCAGACGCGGTCAAAGGCCTCGATACATTCGAGGTAACTCATCGACAGTCGCAGTTTGGCGCAAACCGTCTTACGCTCAAAAAAGGCACCAGCCCGCTGGTTTTATTTTTACTGCAATTTCATCAACCGCTGGTTTACATTTTGCTGGCTGCCGCGGTGATTACCTTTGCCTTGCAGGAATGGGTCGACAGCAGCGTGATCTTCGGTGTCGTGCTGGTCAACTCGGTGATCGGCTTTATCCAGGAATTAAAAGCACTAAAAGCCATCGAGGCACTTGCACGCAGCATGGAAGGCAGTGCGATGGTTATCCGTGCCGGCAATAAAACAAAAATTTCCGCTGACGAACTGGTTCCCGGTGATCTTGTGCTGTTGCAATCGGGCGACAAGGTGCCGGCGGATTTACGCCTGATGCGCAGTCGCGAACTGCAGATCGATGAGTCGGCACTCACCGGCGAATCGGTGCCCGTGCAAAAACAGATCGAACCCCTGCGCCAGGAAACCGTGCTGGCCGATCGCAACAACATGGCGTATTCATCTACCCTGGTGACTTACGGTACCGGTGCCGGGATAGTCGTTGCCTGCGGGGACGACACCGAGATCGGGGAGATCAATACACTGATTTCAAGTGCGACTGCACTGGCAACGCCGTTGACCCGAAAGATCACCCATTTTAGCGGCATCCTGCTGTGGATTATCCTCGGACTCGCCGGCCTGACCCTGCTGGCCGGCTGGATGCACGGCGAGCCCTTGCTGGATACCTTCATGGCGGCCGTCGCACTGGCAGTCGGCGCCATCCCCGAGGGCCTGCCCGCGGCGATGACCATCATGCTGGCGATTGGCGTGAACAAAATGGCGCGACGTCATGCCATTATCCGCAAGATGCCGGCAGTCGAAACCCTCGGCAGTACCACGGTCATCTGTTCGGATAAAACCGGCACCCTGACGCAAAACCAGATGACTGTGCAGCAGTGTTATGCCGCGGGCCGTCGTTATGAATTTACCGGTGTGGGCTACGCGCCGCGGGGCGAGGTTCAATTTGAACAATCCGCGCTCGACCCGCAGTCGCATCCCGCGTTGATGGAATGTCTGCAGGCAGGGCTGTTGTGCAACGATTCACGATTAATCAATAAAGACGGCCTTTACAGTATCGAGGGCGATCCCACTGAAGTCGCCCTGATTACCGCTGCAGCCAAGGCAGGACTGGACCACGAAGAATGCGAACAGCGACTGCCGCGGATTGATACCCAGCCGTTTGAATCGCAACACCAGTACATGGCAAGCCTGCACAGATCAGCGGCTGACTCAGTGTCAGTCATATATATGAAGGGCTCGGTCGAAAGTATTTTATCGCGTTGTGTCGATGCCCTCGGCGTTGATAATAAGTCAATGCCGTTAGACGCCGACGCGGTGAACAAAGAATTACAGGCAATGGCTGCCAGCGGACTGCGCGTGCTGGCGCTGGCGCGCAAACATGTTGCCAGCAACAGCCAGTCGGTCGCACATGCGGATGTCGCCGAAGGCCTCACCTTTCTGGGTTTACAGGCGATGATGGATCCGCCACGGCAGGAAGCAATTACCGCAATCGAGGCCTGCCAGCGTGCGGGCATCCACGTCAAGATGATTACCGGTGATCACCTGGTGACGGCGGCTGCGATTGCGCGCCAGATTGGCCTCGAAGGTGCCGCCAGTGAAGATACAGACAGTTATGCAATAAACGGCCACCGCCTGTCGCAACTGAGTGACCTGGAACTGGTGGAAACTGCACAGCGCGTGGCCGTGTTTGCGCGCGTATCACCTGAACAAAAACTGCGCCTGGTTGAAGCGCTGCAGGCTGCCGGCCACGTGGTAGCGATGACCGGCGACGGGGTCAACGATGCGCCAGCGCTGAAGCAGGCCGACATCGGGGTTGCCATGGGCGTTGCAGGCACCGAGGTCGCCAAGGAAGCTGCCGACATGGTGCTCACCGACGATAATTTTTCCAGCATCGAAGCGGCAGTCGAAGAAGGCCGCGCAGTGTTTGATAATCTCATCAAGTTCATTACCTGGACCATGCCAACCAACATCGGTGAAGGCCTGGTCATCCTGGTGGCGGTTTTCGCCGGTATCACGCTACCGATTACCCCGGTGCAAATTTTGTGGATCAATATGACCACGGCGGTATTGCTCGGCCTGATGCTGGCGTTCGAAGACAAGGAGCCGGGCATCATGACGCGGCCGCCGCGACGGCCCGAGACACCGGTGCTGACACTTGAACTCGGTTATCGTATCGGGCTTGTGAGCCTGATGTTACTGATCAGCGCGTTCGGTCTGTTCGAGTGGGCCTTGTACCGCGGCAGAGACCTGGAAATCGCGCGTACCATCGCCGCCAATACGTTTGTCTTCGGTGAACTGTTTTACCTGTTCAATTGCCGCTCACTTCGATATTCAATGTTCACACTGGGGGTTTTTTCCAACCGCTGGTTAATTATCGGTGTGGTGACCATGGCGCTGTTACAGGTCCTGTTTACCTACGCACCGGCAATGAACACCTTGTTCGGCAGCGCGCCTATGAGTTTTATCGAATGGATCTGGGTGCTGTCGGCGGGACTGACGATTTATGTAGTCATCGGTACAGAGAAATGGTTGCGTCGTCGAGGCAGTAGCGCGAAGGATTAGTCAATGAGCGTGATTACCGACGTATTCACCGAGATTACCGTGCTGCTGCTGATGGCGGCGGGTATCGGTGCACTTGCAGTGCGCCTGCGCCAGCCGTTGATTGTTGCTTTTATCGCGGTCGGTATTATTGTCGGGCCTTCGCTGCTGGGCTGGGTCAGTGTCAATGACCGGGTCGACCTGCTGGCAAAACTCGGCATCACCCTGTTGCTGTTTGTCGTCGGGCTCAAGCTCGATCTGCATATCATTCGCACCATGGGGCCGGTCGCGCTGGCCACCGGGCTCGGCCAGGTATTATTTACCAGCATCATTGGCTACCTGATTGCGATCGCAATGGGGATGGCGCCGATTGCAGCGCTTTATGTCGCGGTGGCATTAACCTTTTCCAGCACCATTATTATCGTCAAGCTGCTGTCTGACAAACGCGAGGTGGATACCCTGCATGGTCGCATCGCGCTGGGGTTCCTCATCGTGCAGGATCTGGTGGTGGTATTCGCCATGATTGGTATTAACGCACTGGGTGAAGCGGGAAGCGATTCCACACTGGCAACCACCGCGCTCATAGTGTTGCTGAAAGGCGCCGGTTTTCTTATCGTCATTGGTCTGGCCACACGGTATATCCTGCCGAATCTGTTACAGCTGTTATCGCGCTCGCAGGAACTGCTGGTGCTGTTTGGCATCGCCTGGGCCGTTGCGCTGGCGAGCGCCGGTTCTGAACTGGGGTTCAGCAAGGAAGTGGGCGCCTTTGTCGCCGGGGTGTCACTGGCATCGACACCGTATCGCGATGCACTCGGTGCGCGGCTGGTGAGCTTGCGTGATTTTCTGCTGCTGTTTTTCTTTATCGACCTGGGTGCGCGGCTGGACCTCGGGCTGCTCGGTGCACAACTGTTCGAAGCACTGGTGTTCTCGGTGTTCGTGCTGATCGGCAATCCGCTGATCGTGATGATCATCATGGGTGCGCTGGGCTATCGCAAGCGTACCGGATTTCTGGCCGGTCTTACCGTGGCGCAAATCAGTGAGTTTTCACTCATCCTGGCAGCGCTGGGGCTGAGCCACGGTCACATTAATGCCGAGACCGTGGGGCTCATTACCCTGGTGGGACTGATCACCATTAGCGTGTCGACCTATATGATTATTTTTTCGCAGCCGTTATACGAACGCCTCGCACCCTGGCTGGACATATTCGAACGTCGACATCCCCATCGCGAAATCGGCCAGGTCGAAGATACTGGCGATGGTGTCACCGAAATTATACTGTTTGGTGCGGGGCGTTACGGCGCTGGCATCGCGCGGGCGCTGCGCGCGCGTGGTTGCCGGGTAATAATCATCGATTACAACCCTGAACTGGTGCGTAACGGTGACGCCATGGGGCACAAGGTGTTGTTTGGTGATGCCGAAGATCCCGAATTTATTTCTACCTTGCCACTGGCGCGTGCGCGCTGGGTAGTGAGTACCGCGAACGAACGCCATGTTAACCAGGTGCTGATTCAATCTTTGCGTAATATGGGTTATGCCGGCAGCATTGCGGTGACAGCGCACGGTGCGGTAGAGATTGCCGCGCTGGAGCAGGCGGGTGCAGACCTGGTGTTGATGCCGTACGCAGACGCTGCACATGCGGCAGCTGAGCGTCTGCTTGGTGTGCAAGCCGGGGGGTGATCGGCTGAAGATTCATGTAAGCTGCACGTCGCAGGCAGTGCGTGTAATAGCTGCGAAAGTCAGCCTGCGTCAATCTCTTTACAGCTTGCAAAATTATGCGAGCGGGATAATCAATATGCGCTGGTCGAGTCTCGTGTCGCGGGGGACAGTGTTCACAATAACCTGGTGGGCGCTCACTGATGGTGCAGTGTCATCCTGGTGGATTGGTGTGGCCGCGGTATTACTGGCAACTGTTAGCAGTATGTTGTTACTGCCACCGGTGTCTTTTTCCTGGTACGCATTTGTGAAATTTGTGCCGGTTTTCCTGTTGCGTTCTTTGCAGGGCGGCGTTGACGTGGCGCAGCGCGCATTTCATCCCGCCATGCCCATTGCGCCAGATGTAATTGAATACCCGTTAGGTTTGCCGCCGGGACTGGCGCGGGTATTAATGGCGAACATCGTCAGCCTGCTACCCGGTACCCTGAGTGCTGAAATGGGTACAAATAATCTAACAGTCCATGTGCTTGATGGGCGCAGTGATTTCGCTGCCGAACTCGTTTCTATTGAGCGAAGCGTGGCCCTGATGTTCGGTATTTCCCTGGATACGCCTGACGGATCTCTAAAACATGAAACGATTTAAAAATATTCTTAGTGTGGCTGAACATGGTGAAGACTCCCTGCCTGCACTGGAACGTGCGGTTGCACTCGCTGAAAACAACCAGGCCCGGCTGACCGTGATCGACGTGATCGAGCGTATGTCCGCCGGCATTGGCATGTCAGCGGGTGGCCCGATTTCCGCAGATCTGCAGGCCGCGATGTTGAGCGCGCACAGCAAAACCCTGGAAGACCTGGTCGAGCCTTTCCGTGCGCGCGTTGAAATCAGTACCCGGGTATTAGTCGGGGTCAATTTTCTGGAAATCATTCGCGAGGTCCTGCGTAACGGCCACGACCTGGTACTCAAGGTTGCCGAAGACCATGACTGGCTAGACCGGTTTTTCGGCAGTGAAGACATGCACCTGTTACGCAAATGTCCATGCCCGGTGTGGTTGATCAAACCGCGTGCGCAAACAGCTTACCGTCGCATTCTGGCAGCGGTGGATGTGAATGATGCACTACCGGCAGCAGAGCTGGCTGAGCAAGCTGCGCTGAACCAGCAGATATTTGAAATGGCAGCCATGCTTGCGTTTACTGATGTTGCCACGCTGCATATTGTGTATGCATGGGAGGTGGTCAGCGAGCACGCCTTGCGCATCACCATGGATAGTCTGCCGGAGGAAAGACTCAATGCATATGTCGAACAGGCCAGGCAGCATCATGCTGAGAACCTGGAAATATTTATGGACAAGGTGTCTGCAAACCTCGGACGTGATGTGGCAAAAAAACTCAAACCCCGAATACACCTGGTGAAAGGCATGGCGCGCAAGGAAATTCCGCAGCTGGCAAATAATATCAAGGCTGACCTCATAGTGATGGGAACCGTTTCGCGCAGTGGTGTGCCTGGCTTCATCATGGGTAACACGGCGGAGACCATACTCAACCAGATTGGCTGTTCGGTACTCGCAGTCAAGCCACCCGGGTTTATCACACCGGTGACGCGGGAGAGCTGATTCGTGCAGACACTTTATTTTGCCCTCGCTGTGTTTTTGTTGGTGAATCTTGTTGCGGGAATGTGGCGCGTATTACGCGGTCCGAGCACTGCTGACCGCATGCTCGCTACGCAGCTATTTGGTACCACGGCGGTAGCGATATTGCTGCTGCTGGCACAGGCAACCGCTAACCCCGCACTCCGCGATGTGGCACTGGTGTTTGCCTTGCTGGCCGCAGTCACAGCAGTTGCATTCGTGCGTCGCGCGTGGCCGGAGCAGGAGAGCGCGCATCAATCTGAATGATTACATCACCGCGGTATTGCTGATTACCGGGGCGGTATTTTTTTTCGCCGGCACCCTCGGGCTGTTGCGCTTTCCTGACGTTTTCACCCGGCTTCATGCCCTGACCAAAGCGGACAACGTCGGCCTTGGACTGATGGTGGCCGGTCTTGTAGTGCAGGCAGAATCGTGGGCAGTGGCGGCGAAACTGGTATTGATCTGGTTGCTGGTATTGCTCGCAGGTGCCAGTGTTGCCCATTTAATCAGTCGTGGCGCGTTGCGCAGAGGCATACAACCGTGGAAGCGGTAGACCTGTTGCAATGGGTGTTTGATGCCACGCTGGGCCTGGGATTACTCTGGCTGGCATGGCGCGCGCTGGCGTGTCCGGATCTGTTCAGAGCCATTGTGCTGTTCGTCGCTTTTGGCCTGTTGATGGCGCTGGCATGGGTACGACTGCAGGCGGTTGATATTGCGCTCGCTGAAGCTGCTATCGGTGCGGGTTTAACCGGAGCCTTGCTGATGGCGGCGCTGGCGCGACTCAACCGCGCTGATCGAGAACGTGGGAAGCAGGCACAACAGGGTGAGCGATAAAAAAAGCTCATAGTGCGACTCAACACAACAACACTGTAGGAAAATTCAACAATGATGGGCTATCTGAAAAAATTCGAGCGGGTGCTTGTCGGGATATTGATCCTGATGCTGGCGCTGGTGGTCTTGCTGTCGGTAGTGGAGCTGGGCTGGGTATTGGCCAAGGATATCATTACGCCCCCGGTATTCATTCTTGAAATCAGTCAACTGCTGGAACTGTTTGGACTGTTTCTCCTGGTTCTGATTGGTATCGAGTTGCTGGAAACCATAAAGAAATACTACACGGAAGGACGGGTGGATCTGGATGTGATTATTGCTGTCGCCGTGATCGCCCTTTGCCGCAAGATCATCACCGTGGATCCGAAGGAATACGATCCCCTTACCTTGATCGGAATAGCGGCCATCATCCTGGCGTTGATGGTGGGTTACTGGATCGCAAAGAAAGACAAACCGAGCAGCAAATAATGCATGGCAAGATGCTACGGCTAACAAACGATGAATACACGCAGCTCGCGCCGGTGGTGCGTCTGTTGATTGCGCTACTGGTGTTAGCGGTTGCCGCAGGGCTGACTTATGT
>JBATHJ010000570.1:0-8628 GCA_049666625.1 Gammaproteobacteria bacterium
GCCCGAAATAGGTGAGGCTTTTGGTGGCCGTGACCATACCACCGTATTGCACGGCTGCCGCAAAATTGCCGAGCTCAGGGATTCTGATTCGCGTATAAACGAGGATTACAAGAACATGATGCGTATACTCAGCAACTGAGGCAAACTTCGGCGCAGCAAAGACACTTTTTACAAACTGTGGATAAAGTGTTGGCCGGCACAGGGATTCTTGTAGATGAAACGCAGATTAAATGTTATCCACAAACTGTCGACACGATACAGCCCCTGGACCAGCAGTTATACAGGCAAGCTAAATCAAATTAAGTAATTGATATATAAAGAAAAATAAAAGTTATCCACAGATACATGTGGAACCTATAAATATTACTAATTAAATATAAAAAATATAAATATATGAAACTGAAAATCCTCCGGGAAGACCTGCTCAACCCCCTTCAACACATTATCGGCGCCGTAGAAAAACGCCAGACGATGCCAGCACTGTCCAACGTGTTAATCAGGGCAACTCAGGATTCAGTCACACTCACGGCGACAGATCTTGAAATTGAACTGGTAACCCGTATCGATATGGGGGTCGATGAAGCTGGTGAAATCACCCTTCCGGCGAGGAAATTACTCGACATTTGCAAAGCACTGCCAGCAGAGGCTGAGATAAAACTCAGCATAAAGGATGAAAAGGCGCTTATTCAGTCCGGACGCAGCCGGTTTTCACTGGCAACCTTGCCCGCGAGCGATTTCCCTTCGCTGGACAGCATAAAAGCAACCTCAGAATTTGAAATTCCACAAAAAACACTCAAAGAGCTTATTGAAAAAACCGGTTTCGCGATGGCACAGCAGGATGTGCGTTACTACCTGAATGGCCTGCTGCTGGAAGTCAGCCCGAAGCTGTTACGTGCAGTGGCAACAGATGGGCATCGGCTGGCGTATTGTGAGAAAAAAACCGATGCAGATATCGCCGACATAAAGCAGGTCATATTGCCGCGCAAGGGCGTGCTCGAACTGGTGCGTTTGCTCAATGATGTTGATGACACGGTCAAGGTTTCATTGTCGAGTAATCATCTGCAAATCGAATTCGATAAAATTCGCTTTACATCAAAGCTGATTGACGGGCGTTTTCCTGACTACAACCGGGTAATTCCAGATTCGACTAACTGTGTACTGACCGCAGACCGGGAGCTGTTGCGCCAGGCGCTGGTGCGCGCGTCAATCCTGTCGAACGAAAAATATCGCGGAATTCGCCTGGCGGTTGATGGTAACCTGTTGAAATTACAGGCACAAAACCCGGATCATGAAGAGGCGGATGTCGAACTCGAAGTAAATTACAAGGGCGATTCAATCGAAATTGGATTTAATGTGAATTACATGCTGGATGTACTGGGTGTCAGTCCTTCCAGTATGGTACAGGCGGCACTGCGGGACTCTAACAGCAGTTGCCTGTTAACTTTCCCGGATCAAAAAGACTGCAAGTACGTCATTATGCCGATGCGGCTCTAGCCCGGGCGATACTGGCCTGCGCCAGCTTTCTTCAGGACAGACATGCACCTCAAGCGGCTGCAGATCACTGATTTTCGTAATATAAAAAATGCCGAATTAAATCCTGTTGCCGGGGTTAACCTGATCACCGGCCAGAACGCTTCCGGTAAAACCAGCCTGCTCGAAGCGATCTATTATCTAAGCCATGTACGTTCCTTCCGCAGCCAGCAGGTGGCGGATCTGATCAATCGCGATGCTGACTATCTTCAGCTGGTCGCCCACATCGAACAATCAAATAATGAGATGCAGGTCGGTATGCGGCGCAGTAAAACCCGTATGCAAATACGCTGTAACCAGCAACCTGTCAGGCGGGTAGCTGATCTGGCTGCCAGCTTTCCTGTGCTCGCCATTCATCCTGATAGCTATCGACTGATCACAGGCAGCCCCGCAGAAAGGCGACAATACCTGGACTGGGGAGTGTTCCACGTGGAACAGGGCTTTTTTGATGCCTGGCAACGCTATCGCAAGGCTCTTTCACAGCGCAATGCTGCTTTGCGACAAAAACAGGCAGAAAAATTCTGTATTTTGTGGGACAGGGAAATAAGTGCATCCGCCAATCATATTGACACGCTTCGCCAGGCATACTACGACAAACTACTGCCGTATTTCGATCAGCTGGTTAGTCGCTTCTTTGCCAACGAAGAAGTAGTGATTGAATACAGGCGCGGCTGGGGTCGGGATAAATCATTAATTGAACTGTTGGCGACTAACTTCGAGAAAGATCGCAGGCAGGGTTTTACCTATTCTGGGCCGCACCGTGCCGAGATTGTCATCAAGGTACAGGGCCAGTCTGCACAGACAGGGATTTCCCGAGGACAACAGAAGTTGCTGGTTGCCCTGTTGCGACTGGCACAGGCACAACAGTTCACAGCCATGAAGCAACAAAGCTGTGTATTGCTGTATGATGATCTTGCTGCAGAACTGGATGAAAAAAACCGTGGCCTGATCCTGGCTGTGCTGTCAAATATGCGAGTGCAGCTTTTTGTCACCGCTATAGAAGCTGGGCAGATTGATCTAACGCCCTGGCAGCATAAAAAAATGTTCCACGTGGAACAGGGGCGGCTGAAAGACCTGATATAATGCGGCCTTCAACGTATACGGGCTAAATAAATGAGTACACCAACAACGTACGATTCCACCAATATTAAGGTTTTAAAGGGGCTCGATGCGGTCCGTAAAAGACCGGGAATGTACATAGGTGATACCGACGACGGCACCGGGCTGCACCACATGGTTTTCGAGGTGGTGGACAACTCAATCGACGAAGCGCTGGCGGGTCACTGCAGCGAAATCAACGTCAAAATACACAGCGACGAATCCATCACGGTTACTGATAATGGCCGCGGCATTCCAACCGATATTCATAAAGAAGAAGGCCGTTCGGCTGCAGAAGTTATTCTTACTGTGCTGCACGCAGGCGGCAAGTTTGATGACAATTCCTACAAGGTATCTGGCGGACTGCACGGTGTAGGGGTTTCGGTAGTCAATGCATTATCCAGAAAAATGAAACTGGTGATTTGCCGCGAAGGGCATATCCACGAGCAGGAATACCGCATGGGTAATCCTGTGGAACCACTGAAAGTAACAGGAAACACTGAAAAAACAGGCACTTCGCTACATTTCTGGCCCAGCGAAGATATTTTTACGAATGTCGAGTTTCACTACGATATTCTCGCCAAGCGCCTGCGTGAGCTGTCTTTTCTCAACTCGGGCGTGCGCATCGTGCTCAGCGAAGAGCGTAGCGATAAAGAAGATGTATTCGAATACAAGGGTGGTATTCGCTCTTTCGTCGAGCATTTGAACAAAAATAAAACACCGCTGCACCCGAATGTATTGAGTTTTTCCGCAGAGCGCGACGGCATCGTGGTCGAAGTGGCAATGCAATGGAATGATTCCTACCAGGAAAATATTTACCCCTTTACCAATAACATTCCGCAAAAAGATGGCGGCACCCACGTAGCGGGTTTTCGTGCCGCGCTGACGCGCAGTCTGAATCAATATATGGAAAAAGAGGGTGCGGCCTCGCGCGCCAAGGTAAACGTGGCCGGCGATGATGCCCGTGAAGGCCTCACCGCGGTACTGTCAGTGAAAGTGCCTGATCCGAAGTTTTCTTCCCAGACGAAAGAAAAGCTGGTCTCGTCGGAAGTAAAAGGTGCTGTAGAATCAATGCTTTCTGAGAAAATCCAGGAATTTTTACTGGAATATCCGACAGACGCAAAAGCCATCACCGCGAAGATTATAGACGCCGCACGTGCCCGCGAAGCGGCGCGCAAGGCGCGTGAAATGACGCGCCGCAAAGGCGCACTCGATATTGCCGGCCTGCCCGGCAAACTTGCCGATTGCCAGGAAAAAGACCCGGCGCTGTGTGAAATCTACCTGGTGGAGGGTGACTCTGCCGGCGGTTCAGCCAAGCAGGGCCGTGATCGACGCACCCAGGCAATATTGCCCCTCAAGGGAAAAATTCTGAACGTGGAAAAAGCCCGCTTTGATAAAATGTTGCAGTCTGCAGAAGTGGGTACGCTCATTACCGCGCTGGGCTGCGGCATTGGCAAGGATGAATATAATCCCGACAAACTGCGTTATCACCGCATTATTATCATGACCGATGCCGATGTTGACGGCTCACACATTCGCACCCTGTTGCTGACTTTCTTCTATCGCCAGATGAACGAACTGATAGAGCGCGGACACATCTATATTGCACAGCCGCCTTTGTACAAGGTGAAAAAAGGAAAACAGGAGCGCTACGTCAAAGATGACGATGAACTCAATGCCTGGTTACTGCAACAGGCGCTCGATGGCACCAAGTTGTTCGTCAATCCAGAAGCACCCGCAATTTCGCAAACTGCGCTGGAGGATCTCGCGCGCAGCTACCTGGTTGCGCAGGTATCGGCTGCAAGGCAGTCACGTCGCATTGATATTAATGTGCTGAAAGAAATGATGAACCTGGCGGGTTTACACGAAGACGACCTGTCAGATCGTGAAAAACTTCAACAGTATATAGATAAGTTGTTGATTTTATTAGAAAAACATAAACTTACCGGGATTCATTATCGGGCCAGTATCGAATCCGATGCAGACAACCGCCTGCAGATCCATATGGTTAAACAGGTCCACGGGCTGGACCATGATCAGATAATGGGGCAGGATTTTTTCCTTTCTCCCGATTACCAGGTGCTGGGCAAGCTGGGCAGCAAACTCGAAGGACTGCTCGGCGAGGCGGCTTATATAGAACGCGCAGACAAACAGGCGCCGGCCGACAGTTTTGAAAATGTTATGAGCTGGCTGATGGCACAGGCGCGTAAAGGACAGAACATTCAGCGTTACAAGGGCCTGGGTGAAATGAACCCGGATCAGTTGTGGGACACCACCATGAACCCGGAAACTCGCCGCATGCTGCAGGTGCATATCGAAGATGCGATTGCCGCCGATGAAGTATTCACCACGCTGATGGGTGACCAGGTCGAACCGCGCCGTGAATTTATCGAGAAAAATGCGCTGTCAGCGAACAATATTGACACCTGAGACCGCAAGCCTGGCAGCTTACTGGTTTGTTTTAAGCGAAAAATCAGCGCCCTTGCGGAACGCCTTTAAATCCTGGTCGATCTGTTTCATCACTAAATGAATACCATCACGATACGGCAGCGTACCGTTGTTACGCATAATTTCCCGGCCCTCTGTGCCGTGGCAAAAGCTGACGAACTGCTTCACTTCCGCCAGTTTTTTAGAGCGTGGGTTATAGGTAATATACAACGGCCGATAGAGCTGATAATCACCGCTTTTGACGTTATCGTAACTGGGGTAGACATTTTCGAGCTTAATAATTTTTACATCGCTCAAGCGTGCGCTGCTAATACCGGTGATGGCTATGGCATGCAGATTAGCGATGATCGCTTTTTCCAGCGGGCCGGTAGACTTGAATTGCCGTGTTGAGGCTATTTCCTGATCAAAGTCGGCAAAAATCAGCTTTCGCAGTGTGCGGCCAACGCCAGAGTGCTTGCTTTGTCTGGTATACAGCTCTATTTTTGCATCAGCCCCGCCTAATTCTTTCCAGTTGGTGATTTTGCCCAGGTAAATGTCCCTGACCTGCGCAAAACTCAGGTTCTCCAGCGGATTATCTTTATGGGTAATCACTACCAGCGCATCCCAGGCGACCGGCTCAAGCCCGACACCGGCTTCGCGCGGATCTTCGGGCAGCTGGTAACGACACGAACCGCCCAGGTCAGCGTCTCCGCTCACCACGTGACGAATGCCCTTGGTCGCACCGCCACCCTGAATATTGATATGTATATTGGTCTTTTTTTCAAACGCCTGGGCAAGATCTGTGACATATGCTTTCTTACTGATACCGCAGCCTACCCAGTTGAGAGTTTCAACAGGTTCGGCAAATGAACCTGCTGAGGCAAACAGCAAGAACAGGAAAAATGGAAACAGCGCAGTAATTGACACAAGTGGCCTCCCTGCAGCAGCAGATAAAGTTCGATGGACTTGGATAACAGTTCAACTATATGAATTTAGGTGAAATATGCGAGAATGCCAGCAAATAAGGTACACAGATGAAATATTCAGATTTAAGGGACTTCATACATCAGCTTGAGTCCATGGGTGAACTGAAAAGGGTGACTGTTGAAGTTGATCCTTACCTGGAGGTCACCGAAATATGTGACCGCACATTAAAGCAGGGCGGGCCCGCGCTACTGTTCGAAAATGTGAAAGGCCACCAGGTACCTATGCTGGCTAATCTTTTCGGCACACCAAAACGCGTCGCGCTCGGCATGGGCGAAGACAGTGTCGATGCCCTGCGCGAAGTCGGTAAACTGCTCGCATTTCTAAAAGAGCCCGATCCGCCAAAAGGCATGAAAGATGCCTGGGAAAAACTACCTGTTTTCAAACAGGTGTTGAACATGGCGCCAAAAGTAGTCAGTAAGGCCGCCTGTCAGCAAATAGTGCTCGAAGCAGAAGAAATCGATCTGGGTAAAATACCGGTACAAACCTGCTGGCCCGGTGATGTCGCACCCTTGATTACATGGGGGCTGGTGGTTACTCGCGGCCCTGAAAAAGAAAGGCAAAATCTCGGCATATATCGTCAACAGCTCATAGCAAAAAACAAGGTCATCATGCGCTGGTTGTCTCACCGCGGTGGTGCGCTGGATTATAGAGACTGGCAATTGCAACACCCGGGTGAAGCATTTCCGATAGCGGTCGCTCTGGGTGCTGACCCGGCAACCATGCTGGGCGCGGTCACACCGGTGCCGGATACATTATCTGAATACGGTTTTGCAGGTTTGTTGCGAGGCAGTAAAACCGAAGTCGTAAAATGTGGCTTGAGTGATTTACAGGTACCGGCGTCTGCCGAGTATGTGCTCGAAGGTTTTATTTATCCGGATGACACAGCGCTCGAAGGACCCTATGGCGATCACACTGGTTATTACAATGAAACAGAAACCTTTCCGGTATTCACCATCGAACGTATCACGCACCGCAAAGACCCGATTTATCACAGCACCTACACCGGCCGCCCGCCAGACGAACCTGCAATACTGGGTGTTGCACTGAACGAAGTCTTCGTACCCATACTGCAAAAACAGTTTCCGGAAATTGTAGATTTCTATTTGCCGCCGGAAGGTTGCTCATATCGCGTTGCCGTTGTCAGCATGCGCAAGCAATACGCGGGTCACGCAAAACGTGTGATGATGGGTGTGTGGAGTTTTCTGCGTCAGTTCATGTATACCAAGTTTGTTATCGTGGTTGATGAAGATGTCAACACGCGAAACTGGCAAGATGTTATCTGGGCGATAAGTACCCGGGTTGATCCTGTACGTGACTTCACCCTGGTAGAAAATACGCCTATCGATTATCTTGATTTTGCGTCACCTGTTTCAGGCCTGGGTTCAAAAGTTGGAATTGACGCAACCAACAAGTGGCCGGGTGAAACCACGCGCGAATGGGGCCGGCCCATTGCCATGGATGAGCTGGTGAAACAGCGAGTAGACTTGATGTGGGAAGAGCTTGGGATATTCAAGTAAGTGGACAATTAACATGGACGCACATAATGAGACATCAACAGAACATAGTTGTAAGTCTGCATGTGTAAGATAAACCGTAAATAATAAATTGGATACAATCAGCGTGCCAGAGAGAAACCGCTAATGCGCTCTGCAACTTTATTAATTCACTGTCATGACCAGCCCGGTATCGTGCTGGCGATTACTCGCTTTCTATCCGGCCACGGCGGCAACATTGTATACCTTGACCAGCATGTTGATGCAGAACAGAAGATTTTTTTCATGCGCGTTGAGTGGGACCTGGAAAAATTTAATCTTACTGATGATGCAATAGACACTCAATTTTCAGACGAGGTAGGGAAGCCGTTGCGAATGAACTGGGAACTGCATTTTTCCGATGCGGTGCCGCGTATGGCTTTATTTGTTTCAAATCTTCCGCATTGCTTTTACGATATTTTATCTCGTTACGAGGCGGGCGAGTGGCGTGTTGAAATACCATTGATCATCAGTAATCACACAGACCTGGAAGAGGCCGCAAAAAGGCTGGGGATAGATTATTATTATCTGCCCATAAACAAAAACAATAAAGCAGAGCAAGAAGCAAAACAGCTTGAGTTGATGCAACGCTACGACATAGATTTCATTGTGCTAGCGCGTTACATGCAAATACTCAGTGATAATTTTGTACGTAAGTATCCGCAGCGCATCATAAATATTCACCACTCATTTCTGCCGGCTTTTCCTGGCGGAAAACCCTATCATTCAGCACATCAGCGCGGTGTAAAAATTATCGGCGCGACCAGCCACTATGTCACAGCAGAGCTTGATGCCGGGCCTATTGTCGAACAGGACGTAGTCCATATCAGCCATCGCGACTCAGTTGATGACATGGTCCGTATAGGGCGCGACCTGGAAAAAATTGTGCTCGCACGTGCGGTATGGCACCAGCTTAATCACGACATCCTGGTATATGAAAACAGGACTGTGATTTTTGACTAAGTTAACTGTTCGACTGAGTTGTATTGAGTTGTGCAGTTGCGCGACGATAAAGTACCGTGAACTTCAGCGAAAGTTTATGTAACCAGTATTT
>JBATHJ010000571.1:0-1986 GCA_049666625.1 Gammaproteobacteria bacterium
ACCCAGGTGGCCGGTATTATTAACATGGTGGCCTCGAGTGTGCCGGAACTGGATGCCGATAAAGTCACCGTGATCGACCAGAAAGGCCGCCTGTTGAGCGGCGGCAATGACGCGAGTGATATGCATCTCACCAGCACCCAGTTTGATTATACGCGGCGTGTCGAAGAGCGTTATGTGAAACGCGTTATGGATATTATCAGTCCGATTACGGGCATGGAAGGTGTCCGTGCCCAGGTGGTTGCCGACATTGATTTCACTGCGCAGGAACAGACTAAAGAAAGTTATTTGCCCGAACAACAGGTATTGCGAAGCGAGCAGACGTTTGAAGAGCGCAGTGACCTGAGCAGTGCTGCCATCGGAATACCGGGCGCCCTGAGTAATACACCACCACCTGCAGGTACAACAAACCCGGCAGCTGCAGCTGAAGAAGCCTCGACCTCATCCGGCAAAAGCACAACGCGTGCTGTCAGAAACTATGAAGTCGATCGCACTATCAGCCATACACGTCAGTCACCGGTATCACTCAAGCGACTGTCAGTCGCCGTGGTAGTGGACTACCGCAGCACAGCAGGCAAGAAAGGCAAGGTCGAAAGAGCGCCACTGAATGAAACCGAAATCGCTCATATCACTGCACTGGTCAGAGAAGCTGTTGGTCTGAATGAAGCCCGCGGCGACACTATCAACGTGGTCAATACACCGTTCCAGTTGCCCGAAGAAATCGAAGCGCTGCCCGAACCACCGATCTGGGAACAGGCCTGGGTGATGAGCCTGGCAAAACAGTCACTGGGCGGCCTCGCGGTTATATTAATAGCCTTTGGCGTGTTGCGGCCCATGTTGCGTAACCTGGCATCGCACGGCAAACAGATTGATGACATCAAGCAGGCGCATCTTGCGCTAACGAGTGACGGTCAACAGGGAGGCGGTGATCGCCTCAGCCTGACAAACCAGTCAGGCGGTAGCGAACAACAATTGATGGATATGGCGCGCTCGATGGCCAAGGATAATCCACAGCGTGTCGCGCAGGTAATGAATGACTGGGTGACAAGTGATGGCTGATTCCGGTTCACAAATTTCCGGTGCTGAACGTGCCGCAATATTCATGATGAGTCTCGGTGAGCAGATGGCTGCCGAGGTTCTGAAGCACATGGAGCCGAAAGAAGTGCAGAAAGTCGGATCGGCGATGGCTTCATTAAGTAATGTGCCCAGGGGGCGTGTCAGCGAAGTGCTTGATAAATTCCGCCAGGTCATGCATGAACAATCACCGGTGGGTATTGGCGCTGATGATTATGTGCGCAAAGTACTGATTGCGGCGCTGGGTGAGGAGAAAGCGAGCGGAGTTATAGACCGTGTGCTGAACGGAAAAAATTCCAAAGGCCTGGATTCACTGAAATGGATGGATCCGCGTGCAGTCGCCGATGTGGTGCGTAACGAACACCCGCAAATTATTGCGATTGTGCTGTCCTATCTCGAAAGTGATCATGCTGCCGAAGTGCTGAAAAATTTACCCGAAGCTAGTCGTTCCGAAGTCATTATGCGTGTAGCAACCCTCGACAGCGTGCCACCAGCAGCACTGGCGGAACTCAACGAAGTCCTCGAAAAGCAGTTCTCGGGTGCCAGCGGTGCACAGAGTGCAGGTGTGGGCGGTGTCAAAACGGCAGCAGGCATTATGAATTTTATAGATGGCGACCTGGAAGCTGCAATCAACGAAGCGGTGACTGAAAAAGACGCTGAACTCGCACAACAAATTATGGACCAGATGTTTGTCTTCGATAACCTGCTGGAAATCGACGGACGCGGCATACAGGCGATCTTGCGAGAAGTCCAGTCGGACAACCTGATCATTGCGCTCAAGGGTGCAGACGAACCGGTTAAAAATAAAATCTTCAGTAATATGTCTGCGCGTGCGGCAGAGATGATGCGCGAAGACCTCGATGCCAAAGGACCGGTGCGCCTGAAGGATGTTGAGGAAGCACAAAAAGAAGTACT
>JBATHJ010000572.1:0-1534 GCA_049666625.1 Gammaproteobacteria bacterium
ATCCTGGCCTTCGTGCTGATCAAGACCACGGGCGTTGACCGCGAAGTTATCGAGAAATGGCTCTATATAATCATTGTACTCGCCCTGATCAGCGGCATCATCGGTACCGGCCATCATTATTACTGGATCGGTGTACCGGAATACTGGCAGTGGTGGGGTTCAATTTTCTCAGCACTGGAACCATTGCCGTTCTTCATGATGACCGTGTTTGCATTCAGCATGGTCAACCGCAGACGTCGCAATCATCCTAACCGGGCCGCAGTTTTATGGGCACTGGGTACAGCGGTGATGGCGTTCCTCGGCGCAGGTGTGTGGGGCTTCATACATACACTGGCACCGATAAACTATTACACCCACGGCACCCAGATCACCGCGGCGCACGGTCACATCGCACTCTATGGTGCTTACGTGATGATTGTACTCACCATGATCTCTTACGCCATGCCCATGCTGCGCGGTCGCGATGCGGCTAACAGTCGCAAATCGCAGGCGGTGGAAATGTGGTCGTTCTGGTTAATGACTGTCTCCATGGTGTTCATCGCCCTGTTCCTGACAGGTGCCGGGGTATTGCAGACCTACCTGCAGCGCTATTCCGATGATCCGCTACCGTTCATGGTGGTACAGGAGAAAATCGAAATTTTCTACTGGATGCGTGAAGTTGCAGGTGTTGTTTTCCTGATTGGCCTCATGGTCTACCTCACCAGCTTCTTTGTCGGTGGCAAAGAGCCCGAGGAAGCGTAATCAATCGAGCGGGTTCCAGCACATGCCGGGCCGCCCGTTTTTTCTAACATGCACGACCATCGCGCCTGCCGCAGGAACTGCCGCGGCTGTACGCGCTGTTTTCACAACACGCCAGTTAACAGCACTGTTTCAAACCATGCTGAGCGATTTCAATCCTTCGCGATTGAGAATGGTCACTTTATTACCGTCAACATTGAGAATGCCCTGGCGCTTCAGGTTGGCGACAATGCGTGAGAAGGTTTCAGGCTTGACCGAGAGCCGTGCCGCGATCAGGTTTTTGGCCATATCGAGTTCAAAGCTTGGTTCTTCAGTGTGAGCACTGTTTAACAGGTAGGACGCCACCCGGCAGGTACCGGAATGCAGCGTGAGAGTATCGATTTCGTGAATCAGCCTGCGCAGGCGCATGCTCATTTCGCTCATCAGGTGAAAACAGGTATCGGTGGAATCCCACAGCATGGCCTTGAAATCTTTTGCGTCAATACCGATCACTTCAGTATCAGCCAGTGCGCCGGCGCTTACCGGGTAGTGCGGCTGGTCCATGAACATAAGCGCTTCGGCAAACACCCCGCCCTGCGCTACGATTTCGATAACTTTTTCCTGGCCATCGGGTGATACCCGGAACAGTTTGATTTTGCCGCTAATCACCATGAAAAAATAATCCACCGCCTGGCCCTGATCGAACAATAACTGCCCTTCTTTGAGCTTGCTCAGCCTGCTGTGTCGATAAACGCGCTCCAGCTGCAGCTGCGACAGGCTGGTAAACAGGTGCGAGGTCTTCAGGGTTTCTATAATG
>JBATHJ010000573.1:0-3550 GCA_049666625.1 Gammaproteobacteria bacterium
TGCGGCCTCGGCAAAACCTTCGTAGCCCTGGTGCAGCAGGGTTTGCAATAAGGGGTGATCCGGATGGTGCGTCTGGATAACGACTTCACCGGGTTTTTCTGCTCGGCCCGCGCGCCCGGCGACCTGGATAATCAGTTGCGCCAGGTGTTCCGCGGCGCGGAAATCGGTGCTGTACAGCGACTGGTCGGAATCGAGTACACCGACCAGGGTCAGGTTGGGGAAATCATGCCCCTTGGCCAGCATCTGGGTGCCGACCAGGATGCCGCTTGCACCGCTGTGCGCCTCGGCCAGTTTTGCCTGCAGGCTGCCTTTCCGCCGGGTGGTATCACGGTCGATGCGGCTGATCACGGTCTCGGGAAACAGGTCGCGCAAATGGTTTTCGACGCGCTCGGTGCCGCTGCCGATGGCGACCAGCTCACTCGAACCGCAATCGGTGCAGTTCGCCGGCGCGCGGGTTTCGGCACCGCAGTGATGGCAATGCAGCTGCTGTTTACTGTGGTGATAGGTCATGTGCGCGTCGCAGCGCGCGCATTGCGTGGTCCAGCCACAGTCGTGGCACATCAGCAGCGGCGCAAATCCGCGGCGGTTGAGAAACAGCAGCACCTGGCCCTGGTTGTGCAAATGCAGTTTGATACGATCGATCAGCAGGGGGGAGAGACCTTCTTGCAGTTTTTGCTTGCGCAAATCCATCAGCTCGATGCGCGCGGTGCGACTGCTGCCGGCGCGTTGCGTCAGCTTGTGCAGCATAAAGCGCTGCTGTGCCACATTGTGCAGGCTTTCCAGCGAGGGCGTGGCCGAGCCCAGTAATGCAGGCACATTCGCCTTGTGCGCACGCACCAGCGCAAGATCGCGTGCGTTGTAGCGAAAACCGTCCTGCTGTTTGTACGAACCATCGTGCTCTTCATCGAGAATAATCAGGCCGAGTTCGGGCATCGGGGTAAAAATTGCCGAGCGCGTACCGATCAGCAGGCGCGCTTCACCACTGGCGCTGGCGTGCCAGGCGGCAAATCGCTGGCTGTCGTTGAGTGCGGAATGCGAGACCGCGATCGTGGTGTCGAGACGTTTTTGAAAGCGCTCGGTGAGTTGCGGTGTGAGGCTGATTTCCGGCACCAGCACCAGTACCTGCTTGCCGGCAGCGAGCGCGGCCTGCGCCAGCGCGAGATAGACTTCGGTTTTTCCGCTGCCGGTAATGCCGTGCAGCAGGTGAATACTGTGCGCGCCGAGATGCGAACTGACCGCGCTGACACACGCCTGCTGTTCGTTATTGAGCGTCGGTGCGGTATCTTTTTCGAGCTGGGATGGCGCCAGCGCGGACTGTTGTAATTCACGCACCAGCTGTTTTTCCTGTAGCACGCGCAGTGCTGCGCGCCAGTGGCTGGTGAGATTATTGAGCTGATCAGCATCGAGGCCCGCCGGGTGATCGCTCAATAGTTGCAGTAGCTGAAACTGTTTGGGTGCGCGCCTGAGCTGCGCGGCGATGTCAGCATCAAGCGGGTCGGCCGCGGCGATCCAGCGCGACAGTGTGGCGGGTATGTTTTCCCGGCCCTCACGCAGTTGCGCGGGCAGGGCTGCGCTGATGACTTCACCCAGTGGGTGCAGGTAATAGCTGGCGGCCCACTGCAATACGTCCAGCATCTCGGATGCGATCACGGGATGATCGTCGAGCGTGGCTTTTACCGGTTTGAGTTTGGCCACGGGGACATCGCTATGGCTGCCGGTGTCGAGGATGACCCCGATCAGCTGCTGTCTGCCGAAAGGCACGCGCACGCGGCAGCCGGGTTTTAGCGCAGCGGCCCCGGCGGTGGCGGGAACCAGGTAGTCAAAACTGCCATACAGCGGGGCTGGCACGGCGATTTTGAGAATACGCGTGGTTCCGGCGGGTGGTGTTGCAGGGTGTGCCTGGGCAGTGGTATCTGGCATTATCTCAGGGTTTTCGGGCGTGTGTGCCGGCTGTGGCGTTGACGATTCTACGCGTACAGGCCGAAACTGTTCAAAGTTTCAGCGACTACAGATGGATTTGTAAAGAAATGTAAAACTACCCTCCGGTTTTCCACAGAGCCTGTGGATAACTCTGTGGAAACAAAAAATTACTTGAAATTGGATTGGAAATAATGCAAGTGAATAATAATCCTGGAAAAAAAGATCAGATACATTATTTCAATTATATTCATGGAGATACACAATGTGACATTATTATTACAGCCTTAAATGCAACACGTTTGCAGTGTAAAGACTATTGACAAATGCATGTGCATAACTGGCAAAGCAAGATTTTGTTTATTGCTCTAGTTAACGCCAATACTTAAGAAATTATTTAACTATGGGCTGATAAGCCGTTAATTTTATCAAAGAAACCCGAGTTACTCACATTTCCTGTGGATAACTCTGTGGATTGATTAATTTGTTAGTCACAAAAAGTGCGAAAAAAGCAGGCTATTGTTAGATTGGCTGAAATTTAACCATCGTAATAATACTTATATATAACATGTAGTTATGGTTGATGCCTGACGAGCGGCAGTGGATAAGTCGACATTACCAGGGGCTAGCGCAGGAGCATAAGAGTTTAATAATATGCTTGTGTAAAACTCAGCCAGCTGGCTCTTGGTATAACAATAGCTTAGCTAAAAAATGCAGTGATCCGGGTGGGGCTGTTGAATTATCTCGCCCTGTCATCTCGCGGCGACATCAATAATCATTATGCAGGGTGGCGCAGGCTGTCCTGATAAGGCGAGTGTATGAATATCTGGCAATACATCGAAGCAGACATTGGCCGCGTAACGGCTAAACCGTTCCGGCTGCAACACAACCAGGGCGTCGGCGGCGGCTGCATTAGCGCGGCCAGTCGTATTAGTGATGGTGTGCGTGATTATTTTATCAAGCTCAACCACGCTGCCATGTTGCCCATGTTCGAAGCGGAGGCGCAGGCCTTGTCTGAAATGCTGGCCAGCAACAGTGTGCGTGTGCCCGAACCGCTCTGCAGTGGTGCACATGACGGCCAGAGTTACCTGGTGATGGAATACCTGCCGCTCGATGGTCGCGCCAATATGCAACTGCTGGGAGAACAGCTGGCAGCCATGCATCAAGCTAGCGCAGAGCGCTATGGCTGGCGTATCGATAACACGATTGGTTCGACGCCGCAGCCAAATAGCCAGGGCCATGACTGGCTCGAATTCTGGCGCGATCAACGCCTGGGTTTTCAGCTCGCGCTGGCGGCACGCAATGGCTATGGCGGCGAGTTACAACGCAAGGGTGAACGCCTGCTGGCCGACTTTCCGGCGCTGTTCTCGAGCTACACACCACAGGCATCTATGCTGCACGGTGATTTGTGGGGCGGGAATGCTGGCGGTCTGAAGGATGGAACGCCGGTGATATTCGATCCTGCGCTCTATTACGGCGATCGCGAAGCGGATATCGCGATGACTACATTATTCGGCGGTTTCGGAGCTGATTTTTATGCCGCGTATAACACTGCCTGGCCGCTCGACGCGGGCTATTCTGTGCGTCGAACGTTTTACAATATCTATCACATCATCAATCACCTCAACCTGTT
>JBATHJ010000574.1:0-5426 GCA_049666625.1 Gammaproteobacteria bacterium
GGAAACTGGATGAAACCGCTGGTGATGACGCTGTTGATTCGGTGGGCGGGCACGACGGTAAACTCGAAAATGGGCCGGCCTGGTCAGGCGGGCAGGTCGATGGCGCACTCGATTTTGATGGCATCAACGATTACATCAATGTATCGCACGACGACAATCTTTCGCTCACCGAGACGATGACCTTCATTGCCTGGGTTAACGCATCATCGTATGGCGTGGGTTATCAAACAATTGTGGCGAAAGATGATGGTGGATCGAAGTCTAATTTCTGGTTTGGCAGTTTTCAACAGGAGCTGGTATTTGGTTTCTCTTTCGGTACGTTTCGAGAAGTAGTGACCTCCGGACTTGATTTACAGGCCGGCGCCTGGTATCAGCTGTCTGCTTCATTCGATAATGCAGGCGATGAAGTGAGACTGTATGTCAACGGGGCACTGGTACATACCGGCACTATAGGTTTCAGTCCGACAGCAGTGAATGCGGATTTGACTATCGGTAAATCAAGTGATGGCGAATTCTGGCCTGGCCTGCTGGATGATGTACGCATTTATGATCGTGTGTTATCGGACCTTGAAATTGCAGACTTATATAGTGTTGGTGGCGGCGGCGGTGGGCCACCGCCACCACCACCGTCGTCAGGCGTCGTGTTTGAAGCGTTTACCGATGCAAAACAGGGCAATGACAGTAAATCACTCAATATACCGGGCCCGGCGGGTACGGTGGCGGGTGATCTTCTGATTGCCGCGGTGGTAACAGATGGCAGGCAGGAAAATCCAATGACCGCGCCACCAGGCTGGAACCTGATTAATCACGGCGATCAAAAAGAGGACGTTACGCTGGATGTCTGGTGGAAGCTGGCGGGCGCCGGTGAACCGGCCCAGTACCTGTTTAGATGGGCTGAGGACCAGGAGGCGTACGCCTGGGTGATGCGTTTCACGGGTCACGATCCAGCAAACCCGATCAACGTCTCGGCGAGCACCGGCGGTAAGTCAGGCTCGCCAACCAGCCCGGCGGTGTTGACCACGGTATCAGACACCATGATTCTTCGTATTGGCGGTTTTGATGACGATGACATTAGCGTTGGCAATCCTGGTCTGTCGGGCCATAGCATCATAACCATGGACAAGAGTGGCACTGGCAAAGATAGCGCCTCTGGTGGCGCCGGATACAAAGCGCAAGCTACCGCTGGAAACAGTGGCACCTCTAACTTCTCGCTTAATAATGCTGAAGAATATCGAGCGGTAACCATCGGCATTGCGCCCACGCCATAAGCAGCGTCCCATACTGCGGCCAGCTTTACATTTCGCGACCTGTAGTCATTCTAAAGTTATGCCCCTGGACGCCGACATGAGTATAAGAGAATTCAGCCAGACATTCGGCGCATAGGGGAGTGTAATAACAAGATGACGATGGCTTTGCCCGCAATGCTGACAGAACGGCTCGCAGGAATCGTTCAGAAAAAACAGCCGGCCATCGTGTATGGGCCGATCGGGATTGATTTCGGCCCGAATGGCCTGCGTCTCGCCCAGTTCAGAAACAATAAACAAACGCTTGAACTGCATGCCTCTGCGATTATTCCTTATGTGGATCAGCTGAGTCTCCCCGGCAGGCAAACCCGCGCCTTATTTAAAAAGCTGTTCCGCGAACACGGGTTTGTCGGCCGTGATGTCGTTACCTGTATTCAGCCCGCAGAAACAAAAATTATGATGCTGAGTTTTATGCATCAGGCCGGTAAACAGGATGAAGAGCTCATCGTGCAAAGAGTCGCCGAACGCGTCGATGACAATGTCGACGATTACGTGATTGATTACATGATGGTACGACCGGTCAACAAGGACGGGCAGGAGCGCTCGGTACTGGTGGCCATGGCGCAACGTGAGGTGGTGGTCAATTATCTTGAGCAACTGCGCAAGGCGGGCCTTAAGGTAAACGTGCTCGAAATCGAGCCAACTGCAATTCGTCGGCTGGTTTCAGTCAGGCACGGGAATGAAAACAGCGCCAACCTGATGACAGTATCAATGGGGTACGCACAAACCTATATCACCGTGCTCAGTGGTCGCAGGCTGATATATGAACGCGATGTCAATTTTGGTGAGCAACAGCTGATAGCCATATTATGCAAGGAGCTCGATCTCGATGAGAACGAGGCGCGTACCATGCTGGTGCGTGATGATACGAATGTACATGCAGATGAATCTGAAAATAATAACAGCGCTGCAATAACCGATGCACTCTACGGTGTGCTCAAACCAATGTTTATGGAACTGGTTGAAGATATAAACAGTGCACTTGTCTACGCAGCATCGGAAACCAGGGGGCTGCCAGTCAAGCATGTCTACCTGACAAACCTGGTTGCGACCTGGTGTGGCATAGAAAAATTTGTCGACTCGATGATCAATGTGCCGGTGAGCGTGCTAATGCCATTCGATGGCTTTAATAACGCCGAAGCGTTCGCCGCTGATTCGGATCCGCGCGGTGCGGTGGTGACCGGCATGGCATTGCACGGCATGACCGAGGCCGGCTGATGGATCTTATACCCGAAGATTATAAGCGCTACCTTCAGAAATTACGCGTAATAAAAATATCCGGTATATCAATGCTGATGTTTTTGAGCTTGTCGCTGTTAATCGCTGTGAGTCTTAAATATATATCTGATGACTACCAGCAAGATATCGTGGTGCTGGAACATAAGAAAGCCATCTCCAGCCAGCAGCGCAGTGTGCTGCAAGACCTGGAAAAGCAGCGTAATCAGCTGGTGAAAAAACACCAGGTGCTGGAAAAATTACGCGGCGGTGCGCTGGCAGAAGATATGTTTGTCAATATTGACAGGTCTTTGAGTGGCAATAATGTATGGTTTAAAAACTGGTCATTTGTCCGTGCCGGCAGTGTTACAAATGAAGAAGTCAGTGGCGTAAACACCGGGTATTTTATTGTTATCCCTGAAAATGAACGCGCCAGTAAAAAACAGCAGGCCGCCTGGAAAATCCAGACGCATATGGAAATGAACGGGCAGGCGATTGATCACGAGGCTTTATCGAGTTTTGTGCGTAGAGCACTGCAACAACCACAGATTCGTGACGTCAGGATCCTGAATACACAGACGCGCACATACAATGATACCGCGGTGGTCGATTTTAAACTGATTATTACCGTGAACACCGGGCATACCAGCACATGATGCGCGAACAATTACAGGGTATCGAACCAGGGCCATTACGCATGGTGGTTTCGTTTACATGTGTGCTTGTCGTTGCTGCTGTTGTGCTGTATGTGATTAAACCGCAGTTTCAAAGCTTCAGCGAAAACCGTGCCTCGCATGAAATGTTGCTCAACCAGATTGATGATTCGTCACAGCTGGAGCAATCGATTGATGGGTCGCGAAAACAAATTCAGGATTTGAGGCGCCAGTTACACGGTGAAGCCGGCGACATGCCGGTAAATGAAATTGAAGCCTACCTGGTAGGGCGGCTGCAGACATTGGCCTGGGAGTCCGGCATAGAGCTGGTGGGCGTACGGCCCGGGCCCGCCAGGCGCATTATGGAATTTGAAGAAATATCTTTTGAAGTAGATATCAAGGGTGAATACAACCAGCTCTACAACTGGCTGAACAGGATCGGTGATGTGCTTGGATTCATGCTGGTGACGAATTACGACATTACCCTGTCGAATTCGAACAATCGCAAGACCGAGTTGAATATGCATATGACTATTGTATTTTACAGGACGGCCGATAGATGAAGTACCGGTACATAACAGCTATGTCTGTACTGCTTCTGCCGGCTATCAGCAGCACTGCAGCGGCAGCTGAGCTGCTCAGGTATAACCCGTTCGAGCAACCAGCGATAGTGACTGGCAGTAACGGTCTACATGCAAAGAACGCGACAGGAGGTGTTATGGAATTACGTGGCACACTTGTCGATGGCAATACGTCCCTGGCCAATATTGGCGGAAAACATTATCGCCTGAACGAAGAAGTATCGGGTTATCGAGTTACGCGCATCAGTAGCGGAAGTGTCACTTTGCGCGCTGGTGAAAACGAGATAGAGCTGACATTGCAAAATGAAAAGTAAACTACATATCTTTGGTGGCTTGACGCAGCTGGCTGGCGTGCTCCTGCTGTTGTTGTCTGCACAAATGGCATACGCCGATATCAACAAGCGTATCAGTATTAATGTGCTCGATATGGAAATCTCCGAGCTCATGGCCATGCTCTCCGCCAAGGAACAGGTCAATATCCTGGTTAACAATGGCGTCACCGGCGAAATTTCTCTCAACCTGCATAATGTCTCAATCAGAAACGTAATCGAATCCGCTGCGCGTGCAGCTGGCTATGCGGCCGAACAGATCGGAAACACGTATTATATCGTCAAGCCTGATGAAGTTGGTTCGCGTTACAGAAGCAACCTGACATCAGTGGTGACGTACACAGTACGTTATTCTGATCCTGATAAAGTAAAGACGATTATTGAGGAATACCTGTCAGACTATGGCAAGATTTCGGTGCTGGCTGACCGTAACATACTGATCATTGAAGATACCCCTGAGCATATAAAGCGCGTTAGCACAATCCTCAGCAGGATTGATGAAAAACCCAGCCAGATATTAATTGAAGCAAAAATTCTCGAAATCACCCTGTCTGACAGTAACGCCTACGGTATTAACTGGAGCAGGGTATTCAGCAGTGGCGAAAATACAATTGGTGTGCAGGGACTGTCATCGCCGTCATCAGGCCTGTTTGTCAACCGGGTAACTGATACGCTCGAGGCAGCGATCACAGCGCTGTATTCAAAAGACGATGTACGCACGCTTTCGTCCCCCAACCTGGTCGCGCTTGAAAACAGGGAAGCCTCGGTCATTATCGGCGACCGGCAGGGCTACAAGGTGACCACGACGATTAACCAGGTCACCACCGAGAGTGTCGAGTTTCTTGAGTCGGGCGTCATCCTCAGGGTACTGCCACGTATCGATGACATGGAAAACATTATGTTAGAGATTCATCCCGAAGTGAGCACAGGTGCAATTTCCGCAGACGGTATTCCTTCGCAAAAGACAACAGAAGTCTCAACTGAAATCCTTACCCAGGACGGTCAGCCGATATTTATTGGTGGCCTGATTAAAAACAATGTGACCAATGGCAGGGAAAGCGTTCCATTCCTGGGAAGTATTCCATTGCTTGGCGCACTATTTTCCAGCGAGTCACGTGCCAGCAATAACACCGAGACCGTGGTACTAATTACGCCTTACGTCGTTGGTGGCAGGGCGCATAAGTTAATGCTGGAAAAATATGATCGGATGCAGCAACAGGAAAAAATACTGGGCGCAGAGCCCGGGCGCATTGGCTCCGATATGGATGAAGCGCCTGCCGAACAGGTGGCTGTTAAAAAGCGTGCACAATTTGATAATGACTGGGACGACCCTGGCCTGGATGA
>JBATHJ010000575.1:0-5174 GCA_049666625.1 Gammaproteobacteria bacterium
TGACCGAACGTCGTGTATTCGATGCGCTGCGCATCTGGCTGCTCAAAAAAGGTTATGGCTACAAAAAACTGTTCTGGATGACGGGGTGTCTATCGTTTGTGATGTCACCGATTGCTGACAACCTGACGACTGCATTATTAATGTGCACCATCATTCTGTCAGTCGGCGGTAACAATACGCGATTTATCAGCCTCGCCTGTATTAATGTCGTTATCGCAGCCAACGCCGGCGGCGCCTTCAGCCCCTTTGGTGATATCACAACACTGATGGTGTGGCAAAAAGGCCTGGTTGATTTCTGGACATTCTTCTATTTATTTATACCTTCAGCCGTCAACTATCTTGTACCTGCGATCATCATGCAATTTTTTATCCCCAATCAACAACCCGAAGTATCAGATGACACGGACGATACGGGTATGCTGGTAGGTGCAAAACGTATCATATTCCTGTTTTTTCTGACGATTGTCACCGCCGTCAGTTTCCATAGCTTTTTACACCTGCCACCGGTGCTCGGTATGCTGACAGGATTTGCTTACTTGCAGCTGTTCGGTTTTTATCTGAAAAAATCCGGCTCTCACATGCGTGAGCGGCCCATAGCAGGCATGGATACTGGCGCACCCCGGACAGAACGCCGCTACGATATATTCAACAAAGTCGCCCAGGCAGAATGGGACACGCTATTTTTCTTTTACGGCGTAGTCATGTGTGTCGGCGGACTGGGCTTTATTGGGTACCTGGGCATGATTTCCGAAGTTATGTACATGCAGTGGGACCCGACGTGGGCGAACACTTTTGTTGGCGTTCTATCTGCCATAGTTGATAACATTCCTGTCATGTTTGCCGTGCTCAGCATGAACCCCGATATGAGTACAGGCCAGTGGCTACTGGTAACCTTGACGGCAGGCGTCGGTGGCAGCCTGCTCTCTATCGGCTCGGCCGCTGGCGTTGCTGTCATGGGCCAGGCGCGCGGCCACTATACATTTTTTTCACACCTCAAGTGGACACCCGTCATTGCACTGGGCTATGCCGCCAGCATTGCCGTACATTTGTGGCTCAATGCAGAGATGTTTTGATAAATTAATAAACCCTAATGTATTAATGTTGTCGCGGAGTCAGGGTGATTGATCGCCCTTCATGCAAATTTGTAATTGATTAACACCTGCACGCGAGCGTGACAAAATGTCATCATTCTGCAGCAATTGCGGAAAATAGCCATCGCGCCAAGTCAAATATATACACTCCACTGTCGCCAGGTTTTATCAGCCTCGGCACAAAAATATCAGATTTTAGAACTCTACCGACAGGTTTACACCTACCACACCGACCGACTGGGCTGTACAATGCGAACTAATTGACACGTATCTTCTTTCTGGATTCATCGCGCATATCATCGTGGACTCACAGGCCAGGCTAACCACAAAACCCCGCATATTCATCGTAGACGACGATGCAACAATGCGCCTGTTAATGAAAGAAACACTCATTGACGGCGATTATGCAATTGAGGAGTTCGATAACGGTCTCGATACGATGATTGCTATCAGGCAGTCTGAACCTGACATGATCCTGCTTGATGTAAAAATGCCAGGCATGAGTGGCTTTGATGTTTGTAATGCAATTCGCGAACACAATGACGCCAGCAATATATCAGTCGTCATGGTTACCGGCCTTGATGATTTCGAATCTATCGAAAAAGCATTTCAGCTTGGCGCGACCGCGTTTATCAACAAACCTATAAACTGGATTACTTTCCCTTACCAGGTCCAGTATCTGCTGAAGGCGCGAAAAGCCTTCGTATCAGTCAAGCAGCGCGAAGTCCGCCTGGAGCACATGGAACGAATTTCGCGTACATTGACACAAAGCAAGGACAAGGACGATATCCTGAAAGATGTAATGCACGAGATGCTGGATATTTTTTCTGCAGACCGCGCATGTATTTTGAATACCCGGCACGAGGACAACAGCCTGGAACTGGTGAGCATTGCGACACGCGAGAATTGCTACAACAGTCATGGCAACGAGAAAGCCTTTCTGGTCAATATTGATCCCGTGCAATTGATCCGCGCCAGGAACAGCGAATTTCCGCAGATCTCAACTTACCCACACAGCGGGCACGACACGGACTTTCGGGTGCGCCATCAAATGATGCGTACCCTGCATCACGAAGATGGACGCACATGGTTTCTACTGGTCCAGCAATGCACTGATACCGCGCCATGGACCAGCCTCGAACACGAAACGTTCTACCGCATCTGCATCCGACTTGGCACCGTGCTTTCGCGTTACCTGTTAACCGAGAGACTGCATTACAGTGAATATCTTCTCAGGCAGGCACAACGTATTGGCCGCATCGGCAACTGGCGATTGCAACTCAATACAGGCGAACTCATCTGGTCTGATGAGGTTTTCAGGATTTACGGATATGAACCGGCGAGCTTCATGCCAGATGATGATAAATTCTATGCCGTCGTATTCGAGGAGGATTATGAACGCGTCAGCGAATTCAGGCATAGTGCACTCCACAGCGGCGAAACCCATAGCATCGAATATCGCATCAAGCTTCCTGATGGCGAAATTCGCTGGGTGCATGAACAATGTGTGGGCGACTTTGACGGTGAAATCGACCTGACTGTTGTCAATGGAACTGTCCAGGACATTACTGATCGACGGAAAAAACAGGAACAGGAAGTGCATGATAATAAAATGGAAGCCATTGGCCAGCTTACCAGTGGTGTCGCACACGATTTCGGTAACCTGATGACTATCGCCAAGGGAAATCTCGAATTGCTTGACGAAATGCTGAAAGACACGATCTCCGGCGAGGCCATGGAAATACTCGAGGATGCACGCTCTGCCATACAGGACGGGGTTGAGCTTACCAGGCAGCTACTTACCATCTCGCGTAAAAAATCACTGGTCGCAAACTATATCGATTTAGGTAGCTCGGTGACTGGTTTCAGCAAGCTACTCAAAAATACCCTGGGTGACAACATAAACCTGGTGATCGACATCAAACCGGATTTGCCTGACATCCTGGTTGACTCTGCCCAGTTCGAAAGCTCATTACTCAACGTCGTGATTAATGCTCGTGATGCTATGCCGGATGGCGGTGAACTGCTGATTCATGCCGAACAAGTGGATACTCTGTCAACAGAAACGCCGTGCGAAAATGAAATTACCAGCAACCAGCAGGTGTTATTGACAATCGCTGACAACGGCAACGGCATGAGTTCCAGCGTACTCCAGCACGCAATTGAACCGTTCTATACCACGAAAAACAATGGCACTGGCCTTGGCCTGAGTATGGTGTATGGCTTTATGCGCCAGTCGGGGGGAGAACTCGAAATCGATAGTAACCCCGGCAAAGGCACTGCACTCAAAATGCGCTTCCCTGTGCTCGGCGGTAAATGCGAAAAAATAACCCAGGTTTCTGACAGTAAAGCGAGTCGATTGTATGCAGAAACAGTGCTCGTAGTTGAAGATCGGCCAGCGGTACGCCAGTTTGCGGTACGCTGCCTTGAGCAACTTGGACTGAAAATAATTGAAGCTGATAACGCTGATGTTGCCCAGGGCATTATATCTTCAGGTGTCGATATTAACCTTTTATTTACCGACATACTTATGCCTGGCAACATGAACGGGCGCGACCTTGCTACCTGGACCAGTGAGCATTATCCTGGCATCAAAATATTGCTGACCACGGCTTCTGAAAGACAGGCAATGAAAGTCAGCTCGGACAATGAGAAAATTTTTCAAATATTGCAGAAGCCGTATGGCAAACCGGAGCTGGTGTCAAAGATCCTGGATATCCTATAATACCAGTGTGACCGCTTGTCGGCTGAATTTACCCACCAACGTATTAACTGCTTGCCTTATTAACCGCCTAACATTATTCGACTCCGAATAAACACAGCTGGTTCATCAATATTACATATCTTTACATAATACCTGTGCTTACTACGCCAATTTTTTGTCCTGCGTACTAAATTTAGCAGTACAAACTAATGACACAACGCAACAGGTAGATGTCAATGAGCAAAGCAGTTCTGAACAATGTCTTTAAACACACTTGCAGGGTAGCTTCAAATCAATCAAACATCATAGCTGCGAGGTAATGATGATGAATACCAGACAGCCAAAAGAATCGCGCCAGACTAATGCCGCCAAAATCCTGTTCCGCAGCCTTGTCGGCAAAAGTCCGTCAATGCTCGCGGTGCGACGAGAAATTGAACAAGTTGCCAACAGCGATGCCAATGTTCTAATTTTAGGTGAATCAGGCACTGGCAAAGAAGTGGTAGCGCGCAATGTCCACTATCACTCGAAACGCCGAAATGAAGCATTTGTGCCGGTAAATTGTGGCGCCATACCCCATGACCTGCTTGAATCCGAACTATTTGGACATGAGAAAGGCGCATTCACTGGCGCTATCACCGCTCGCCAGGGACGATTCGCCATGGCTGAAGGCGGCACCCTGTTTCTGGATGAAATTGGCGAAATGACAATGGCCATGCAGGTCAAACTGTTACGCGTGCTTGAAGAGCGCGTGTTTGAACGCGTGGGCGGCACTGCTACCATACAGGCCGATGTCAGGATCATCGCCGCCACCAATCGCAACCTGGAAGAAATGGTCAAGCTGGGGAAATTTCGTGAAGACCTCTATTTTCGCCTGGATGTATTCCCAATTCGTCTGCCGGCATTGCGCGACAGGATCGAAGACCTGTCATTACTGGTAAACGAACTGGTTGCTCGTCTGGAACACACCAAACATAGTACAGTCCGATTTTCTCCCGAAGCAATGCAGGCGATGGCTCGTTACGAGTGGCCAGGCAATGTTCGCGAACTGGCCAACCAGATCGAACGCATGGCTATCAAGCACCCTGGCGGGCTTGTTCAGGTACGTAATCTGCCGCAGCGAATTCGAGGCAGCGTCATGGAGAGCAGCTCCGACCATGCATCGCGAAATACAGACACTATTATGGATGACGATCAGGCGTACATGCGCTGCAAGAATGCTCAGGATGTTCAATTTCCGCTGGATGGGTTCGACCTGAAGTCATACATATCGAATATCGAGGTAAACATTATCCTTGATGCACTAAACAACTCTGGCGGTGTTATCGCACACGCAGCCAAATCACTTGGCTTGCAGCGCACTACACTTGCCGAGAAAATGC
>JBATHJ010000576.1:0-2206 GCA_049666625.1 Gammaproteobacteria bacterium
GAAACCGTGGCGCCGTTATACCTCGGTAAGGTCAGCGCCATGCTCAGCGGTATTCGCCACCAAAGCGTGATCCTGCCTGACGGTGAACAGTACAAAAACCTCGACGTGCTCAATCGCATTTACGACGCCTGCCTGCGCAACCGGCTGGACCGCAATACCACCATCATCGCGCTCGGCGGCGGTGTCGTCGGTGATATGGCAGGCTTCGCCGCAGCCAGTTACCAGCGCGGGGTGAACCTGGTTCAGATTCCCACTACCTTGCTGTCCCAGGTCGACTCCTCGGTGGGCGGCAAAACCGGGGTGAACCATGCGCTGGGTAAAAACATGATCGGTGCGTTTTATCAGCCACGTGCGGTCATCGCAGACACGGGCACGCTCAACACGTTACCTGACCGCGAACTCAGCGCCGGTCTTGCCGAAATTATCAAATACGGCCTGATCCGTGACCCCGAATTTTTTAACTGGCTGGATGCAAACCTCGACGCGCTGCTGCGCCGTGATCCACAGGCCCTGGCCTATGCCATCGAAGTCTCCTGCCAGGTCAAGGCCGACGTGGTCGCGGCCGATGAACGCGAAAGCGGCCAGCGCGCACTGCTCAATCTCGGTCATACCTTTGGCCACGCCATTGAAAATGCCATGGGCTACGGCAACTGGTTACACGGCGAAGCCGTCGGCGCCGGCATGTGCATGGCGGCACGCATGTCGCAAACATTGGGCTGGCTCGATGCAGCGCAAACTGACGCAGTCATCCGCCAAATCAAACACGCCAGGCTACCGGTGAATGCACCCGGTGAAGTCACCATAGACACGTTCCTGGAATTAATGTCCGTCGACAAAAAAGTACTCGACGGGGTGTTACGACTGGTACTACTCAAAAACATCGGTGAGGCCGTAGTGACAGACGATTACACAACCGACCAGTTAAAAACAGCCATTCAGAACAGCTATGTCTGAACACATCCCCGCCTACAGTGGCAGCCTGATGCCGTATGCCTGCAATGACCGCGAATCACGCGGCCGTCTTCACGACGAGGAATCGCCCACCTATCGCAATAATTACCAGCGTGACCGTGACCGTATTATTCATTCTGCAGCGTTTCGCCGACTCGAATACAAAACCCAGGTGTTCGTCAATCACGAGGGCGACCTGTTCCGCACACGGCTGACGCATTCACTCGAAGTCGCGCAAATTACACGTAGCATTGCGCGCGAACTCGGACTTCACGAAGACCTCGCCGAGGCCATTGCCCTGTCTCACGATCTCGGACACACACCCTTCGGCCATGCTGGCCAGTCTGCATTAAATCATTGCATGCGTGATCACGGTGGTTTTGAACACAATCTGCAATCCCTGCGCGTTGTCGACCAGCTCGAACAAAAATATGCCGATTTTGACGGGCTTAATTTAACGTTTGAAACCCGCGAAGGCATTCTTAAACATTGTTCAATCATCAATGCGCAGAAACTTGGCGAAGTGGCGCAACGTTTTGTCGACAGGACCCAGGCCAGCCTTGAAGCTCAGCTTACCGATCTTTCTGATGAAACCGCCTACACCAACCATGATGTAGATGATGGCCTGCGCTATGGCCTGATTAAAATCGAAGACATGCTCAAAATTGAGCTGTTTCGCAGCCAGTACGACAAGGTCATGAAACGCCACCCTGGCCTGAATGACCGACGCATGATCCACGAAGTGATTCGTCGCATGATAAACATCATGGTAGTCGATTTAATCGACACCTCGCGCACCAATATACGCAATGCAAAGCCTGCCACTATCCACGATGTCCGCATCCAGCCGGCACCGCTGATGGCTTTCAGTGAAAACATGATGGCATTGAAGCTTGAGCTTAAACAGTTTTTGCGCAAGGAGCTTTACCAGCATTATCGCGTGCATCGTATGACCACCAAGGCTGCCTCGATACTCGAGTCATTATTTGACGCCTTTATGAATGACATACGCGTACTGCCGCCCGAAGCCCGTGAGCATTGCGAACAACTCCGCCACGATGACGGCGATGCAGGATACGCACGCGGCGTTGCCGACTATATTGCAGGCATGACAGACCGCTACGCCATAGTTGAATACGAACGCATTTTTAATCCCAGACAGCTGTCTTTTGTCAACCTGATTCCTTGATGCACTGCTGTGAAAGGCCGCATACCGCAGAACTTTATTGACGATCTTGTCGCGCGAGCTGACATT
>JBATHJ010000577.1:0-3742 GCA_049666625.1 Gammaproteobacteria bacterium
TATCAATGCAATACCGCCAACAACAGAAGTACTGGTAAACGGTGTTGCCTACGCCGCGGGGAATGCGATTCCTGATGGCGCCAGCATTACCTGGCGGGGTGATCGAGATGACCTGTCACCATTACCCGGCCTGCAGATAGATTTTATCGGCAGCACCGGGGTGTGTCCGCCGGGGCAGAACATTACCAACACGGCGACCATGGATTATGCCAGCTGCTCGATCAATAACAGCGATTCGGCAACCTTCATCCTGAATGAAAACCCGGTCGGCAATGCTGTTACCAATATCGTTGTCGGCGGTGATGGTAATTTCCAGGCGGGTGCGCTCGACAGTGATGGCGTTGTCGATACCCAGGCACGTGAAGGCGAGCATATACCGTTCACAGTGTCATACAGTTTTCCCGCCGGTTTTAGTGGCACCTGGTCAGGCAGCAGTTTCACTGCTGATTTAAGAAGCAGTATTGGTGCAGGTGTGCCACTGGTTCTCACCAATAATCGTAATGATGTGCATCTCACCATTACCCGTATCAGCGACGGTGTCACGATATGTGATGCCGACCTGAATCCCGCGGCCGGCGATTTTACCGGTGGCGATGGCACTGCGGCGATGGTAATCACCGATTTTGGTTCGCTGTCACCGGCAGGCTGTAATGCCTTGCCTGCAAGTATTGCCGATCACGATGTACTTATTACGTATACCGCGACATCGCCCGAAGGTGATCTGGTCGCTGGTAATCCGACCAACACCGATAACATCGGTGGTTACCTGGAACAGACCACAATGTCAGTGGCCGGCGGTCCCGGCAGCTGCTTTGGCCCGTTGATTTCTGATTATGTCCAGGCGGCGAACGTTAATATCGAACGCGCCGTACTGGATGTGGCAGCGACATTTAATGGCGGTAATCCGGTATCGGTATGTTCAGTCAGCCCGGTGACGATAGATGTCACCGGTCCCGCGGCAGACACCAATAGCGATAATATCCTGCTGCGCTTCAACGATACCGAGTTTGAATTTGTCAGTGCCGCCGGCGCACCGGGCAACCCGGTGAATCCAACGGCTGACCTGAGTTACGCGGGTTCGCTGTCAGCATTTGACGGCGTACGTTCGGGTAACGATATCCTGATGACAGCGCCGAGCATCAACGCTGACCTGACGGCAGACGGCTCTGTCAGTTACAACGTCATTTTGCGTGATCCAGCACTGGTAAATCCCGGCATGGCGGTACAGCTGGCGTACGACAGTAATCATACGTCGCCAGACGGTACCGCGACCGATTCTGATCGTGACTTCACGCTAAACATTAATGCTACACCGTTTGAGATTTTATCCGGCCAGCTGGATATGGAATTTTTCCCGCCGGATATTATCCTGCTCGATTCCACCAATTATGCGTTCCGCGCGCAGGTAACGAATGTCGGCACCGGCACGGCGGTCAATGCGGAATATCGCATCAATCTTCCGCTGGGCATGACATTCAATATGTCGACACCCGCGCCGACAACTGTCGGGCCAGTGATTACCGTGCCGCTTCCGGGCGAGCTGGAAGGCCAGTTGATCACCTGGTCACTGGGTGATCTGGCCGCGGGTGCGAGTATCAATATTGATATCGAAACCATCATCGATGAAACCACCTGTTTCCAGACGCCGACAGAATTTATCACCTCTGAAAATGAATGGGGCTGTGGCATCCCGACCATTAATACCACCACTGACCCCGGTATCGTGCTCGCGCCCAACCAGTTGACCCTGTCGCACGATTCCAATAACAGCTTCTGTGAATTGTGTAACGAAGGCGAGATACGCTTGCTGGTGACGAATACCGGCAGCGTGAAGCTCACAGATGTTGATGTTACCGAAGACCTGGGGATATCCGGGCTGACCTACGTGGCCGGTTCCACGCGTTACTCTGTTGATGGCGGCGCCCTGATCGATCCGGTGCCGGAACCGCTCATTGGCGGTGCGGACAGTGAAACCATCAACTGGACATCCGCACAGATCCCCGAGCTGGCAGCGCTTTTCAGTGCATTCAGCACAGCGCCCAATACGCCACAGGAAATCGAAATTCGTTTCCGCGTACAAAGAAATACACCGGCAGTGGGTATCGGCGGCAGCTTTAATGAGGAAGGCCTGGCCTCGGTCAACAGAAACATCCAGGCCAGCGCGGATTACGGCCTGTTCTGTGGTCCACCGCCGCAGACGACTACCAGCAGTGTGTTTGAAATTCCGATCGAGCAGCCCGTACCCGAGGTTTCTATACAGGGCCGCAACGTCGATGCCAACCAGTCTGCTACACAGTATACCGATGATGTGTTCGGTGGCGCTGCTGACGACATCATCTGGCGCATGACGGTCGCCAGTAATAATTCGCAGGCCAGGGCAGACCTGGAAGACCTGCTGATGAATAACGATTACACCTTCCTGGCACAGACCACGCCCGGTGCGGTACAGCCGAACTTTAATATCAGGCTTATCTGTAAAGATGAAACCGACGCGACCGCCGCCGCCGGTGGAGCGACACCTGTAGATTGTATTCCACCGCCTGGTACGCCGATATCCACCAGTCATGATGTCGATGATCCGTTCGGTAATCCCGGCACCGATGAAGTTGCAAGTTTCATCGATACGCTGGAAGGCAGCGTGGCACAGATTTATTTCGTCGGTACGTTCCAGACACTGTGTAACCGCACGACGAATACAGTTGATATTGCGTGGGGCTGTGAAGCAGATTCACCCCCGGCCGGCGGACTGACCACAGCCGCGACTAACAACGGCATCGCGCCCACGGTCACCATTACCGATAGCCAGTTGAGCAGTACCGATGTGGATCCGTCGGGTGTGCTCATCAGCCAGACGGTGACCGGCAGGAACCCGGCGCAGCCACTCGGCAGTGCCGGTATTGTCACCATCACGATTCGCAATAATTCGGGCGGCAGTGTACGCAATCTCACGCTGGACGATGTATTGCCCGCGGGCTATGCACTCGACCAGAGCCTGCAAACCGCGGTGGTAACACCCGCGTTCGGTATCTACGCCGGCATGATCGATACCATTACCCTGGCCAATCCACAGGCTGCGGATGAAGATAACATCACGCCTTCATTTACACTCACCAGCAACGGTGTGGTTGCGCCACCGCCACCAGCGGCACCACAGGACAACCTGTTAAGACACGGTGATGTACTGGTCATCACCCTTGGCATAGTCAAGGCGAACGGCTTTGATATTGTTGCCGATCCCGAAGTGCGCACTGAAACTGCGCCCGCCACCGATCCTGCGGTGGCATCTCCGCTGCGCAATGATCTGAGCCTGGTGTTTGAGAATACCTGTGGTTTTGCTTTCCCGGCAGTGCCGAACAATCTTACGGGCCTCATTCCTGCTCCGGAAGATCTCGATGTTGATATCAATCCGGCCAGCGCCGACCTGATTTATATTTTAAGTGATCCGACCGCAACGCTGACGCTGGATGTGCATGTGACCAATAACGGCGGTCATGATGCGACAGACTTCTTCACCCTGGTGACCACCGGCAATGGACTTGCGGTGACCGAGCCGCCGGGCTGTACCGATATCGGCAATCCGCCGCCACCGCGCGCGGTCTGGCTGCCGGCATTGCCGCCGTTAGCGACCATGTACCTGTGTGTAACCAACAACCCGATCATCCCGGGCGGCACCGATACCTTTAGTTTCTCGGTGCAGAAGGCGGGTGCGGGCGCTGACCTCACTTTCCGCGCAGACGTGGTA
>JBATHJ010000578.1:0-2869 GCA_049666625.1 Gammaproteobacteria bacterium
CCTATCACGGCTTTCTGATGACTGAAGTCTCGTAGACACACTAATCAGCAGGATCGTTCATGGCTTCAATGAACCGTCCCGACTGAACCGGATCAATCTGGTCAGCTTGCGCTCGAGCCCAGACCGCCCAGGCGTCCAACTGCAGCGATGACAGCTCGGCATCTCCCGTGGACACGGCACTCACCACACGTTCCACGTAATTGCGGATCTCGCCAGCCTGACGCAGTGCTGAAGCATCAGCCAAGAGGCGATCTACTCGCACTTGCTCCCGCCGCAGACGCCGCTCTTGCTCAAGACGTACTTTCTCAGCCCGCAGGCGCCGTTCCTCCTCTTCCAATTCGGCTTTGCGCTGTATTAGCCACTCATAGTGATACTGTTGTCTCGCCCGGTACTGGCGCTCACCGGTAACCATCAGAGCCACAACGATATCGGTCAGTTGTTTCTCGAGTAAATCCTCATCTGTGTCTTCCCAGATTTCCTTAGCCTCCCTCCCCTGATCCCAATGAGTGATCTGCAACCGAAGCTTCTCCCGCCGAACTTTCTGGACCTTACCTACGACACGTGATGTTTTACGACTCGGCGCCGACACAACATCCAATGTAAACCCTACACGCTGTTGCCCCACCCGAACATCCAACTCACTGGCAACCTCCCCGCGCACCGACGGTTTTGTATGGCATCGCTCAAGTCTCGTTAACAGTGCGCTGAGGATGCGCAATCGCCGACGCTGAATTGGCGAATCGAACACCGGATCATTCCAACTCATGTGATAGTCAGCATTTCGCTGCTTCTCCAGTCGATGTTTATCTTCATCCAACAATTTTTCGATCAGTTTATGGGGCTTTGCCAATGACTTTGGGGCAGTAACTTTCCCAACCTGCTGACGAATGCGTTTAATCAGCAACTCAAGAGGTTCGTCAAATATGGGCGGCGAAGGAGTAGATATCTTGATTTCATCAAGGCTAGGCGCATTGTGGTACCAGTAACTATTGCCGCCAAGTCGAACTTCATCGGGCATACCCGGACCTCGCAATGGAAGCGGAGGCCGATGCGTACGCTTGCCGGCGCGTTTCTTGGCCCAATATCCCTGCTCCGGCACTGGAATCGAGGCACGTCGACATGCCTTGGAAATCCCGACGTCCGAGATACCCAGGCGCTTCGCCAAATGTGTACGCGGTTCTGACCACACCAAGTCGTACAGCACCTGGCGCGTAAATTGATGAGAACGATTAGCCATTTCGTGCCCCCCCCTGCAGTGCTCTAAGCTGAGCCTATTTTAGCAATCTGCAATTATTTCTGATTCTATTGGACATCTATGGACTGGAGGCAGATTCAACAGATCTGGAACACATTGAAAAATAGATCGTTTGGTAAATGCTGCGATAGAGAACAGTAACCAAAAGAAAGGCACTTAGAGTCTCTCCTAAGTTACTGATTACAAGGATATGGAGCGCTCGGAGATTTGAACTCCCGACCGCCTGGTTCGTAGCCAGACTACACAATTTTACTTGCTATATTAATCAGTCACTTGTGGTGCCTGCCCATCCAATACCGTATTTGAGTTATCAGTCACTTGCAGTTCACTGGCAGTTCACTGGCAGTTCAAGTTAGCACAAAACTGGCACAGTCCAGTTGCCCTGGAGATATCCATTAGACCGGGGTAAAACCCTTGCTGATCTCCAGCTGGCGTGCCTTGCCGTAAAGCAGGCAGATCCACTTGAAGTTCGGGAGCAGATTCTTGCAACAACAATACAGGTCTTAACTATTCTCTAATGACCTCGCCATGAAGTACAGAAAGATACAATTTATTATTAGTTCGCCCGATAACATGATGCGAGTAAGTTGATTATCCTGAAACAGAAACATAATCACGCCCTGATTAATAACTGTTAACAACCCAAGGCCTGACATAGCAAGCCATCCATCTATTCCTTTATAGATGATCCCGACACCCATCCGCAACACGCCAATGATCACAAAAGCCAAACAGACCCAGGATAGTACAAATATCTTAACAACCATAAACAACGCAACCGGCCCCATCAACATAAAGGCAATAGCCAGCACTATATAAATCACTGCAATTATACCAAGGCTCTTTGCACCTTCCTGCCCCCGTATTGCAACCGCGAGTGCTAACTGCAGAATTCCAGCAATCAAATACAAAAACTTTAAATATGATTCATCCTCTGGTGGTGTTGAAATCGAGAAATACACTGCCAGACAACCAAGAACAAACAACAACCCGGCAGATGCACGCAACCAGTTAATTGCCTGATGTTTATTGCCGATTGCCAGGTTGTCGTGATTATCACTCATGGCTACCATCAATCAATGGAATGATCCATTCGCTATCCTGTTTCAATGACACTTCACTCATTAATACTGTTTAAACCAGGCTTAATGTACCATGCTCGAATGCATCCTCAGTGCTGAAGAGATCGAGACACCCGGGTCTGGATCGTGAATGGCGCCGTCGAAAACTGACCCGGGCCTTCTACCTGGTACATAATGCCGTCACATTGCCACTCCTGGCAGTAGTGACAGGCTCAATTACTTGCCTGATTCACCGGGTGCGGCATGCAGACGTGACTTGAAGCGATTTGCGTAGTAGTCAAATGTCGCAGTAATTGAGTCCCATGAGAGCTCTTTCTTGTCTGCCGTTGTTGGCGTCTTGTCCACCAGAACACCCACGCGTTCGTTGCTCTGTGAATCGAGAAGTTCCATCTCCAGTACCGCATTCTTCAGAGACACGCGCGCGCCAGCCGCATCCTGTGCCGCGGTAACAACGAACCCTACGGGCGTATATCCCAACAGCCCGCGTTTTTTCTTGGCCATGTGAACATTGGTAATTGCCGCGCGCACATAG
>JBATHJ010000579.1:0-3422 GCA_049666625.1 Gammaproteobacteria bacterium
ATCCAGCACCCTATATGTTCTGGTCCACAGTGGGTGGCGCGTATTTAATACGCGGAACGCCATTGCAGGGCGGGATATTCATAGTAGTGATGCTGACGACGCTGGCGCTGAGCAAGTTTGCAGTCGCAAAAAGCATTGCCCTGCTGGGCGCGCGTTCAGAAAGGCGGGTGCAGGATACTATTTTAAAATTCCTGGCAGTGTTGTTACTGGTGTTTGCTGCGCGATTGCTATACCAGGGCTGGCACAGTATCGCCGCGTAAAACGATAGTGATGGTATTATAAATTTACTGGTAGGGAGTCGGCCGCATCCTCTGCTTATACCGTCTTGCATTACTGGGCGCATATTCTTTCTGCGCGGGTGCGACGCTTTCCGCCACCTGCGTAAGCTCTCCATGCATCGCAACTACCTTGTACCCTTTCGGGACTTCAAACATCTCGGCGGGCACATCTGCGTCAGTGTCTATATTTTTTATTTCGCTCACTGCCTCACCGCTGGCGTCGATCATGCGCAGGGGCATGCCTGTGGTATCTGTATGCGCAGCAAAATCCATGCTGGCGAGGGTGCACACATCCATGAACGCCGCGAAACTGCCCAGTGCGTTGCGCTGACTATCCACCATGGTTCTGAGCGCAGCAAACAGATCGCTCATTTCGCGGTTACGCATGGCCGCGTGCGAACCGAACACCAGCCCGCAATTCTGGCCCTGTGCAATCAGGCTGTAGGCATGGGTGTCATAACCGGCGATCTGCGGCCCGTTGCCGCGCGGTATCAGTTCCACGCGTGGCGTCGGAAGAGCCGAGTCGTCGCCACTGACCGTGCCCATGTCGATGATCTGGTACTTGTTCGGCACTACCATGAGCATGCCATTGCTGCGGTAATCGACCAGCATGTAACCGTCTTCACCGGGCAGGTCCATGCGTGCGCGATGCCCGTCAGACAGCACCTGGGTGGCATGCCCCATGCTCAGGACATCAATTACGGTATCAGAATATGCAGGCATGCCAGGCGTTGACAGTGCAGCTAAAAACAAGATGGCAACTCGGGATTTCGTCGTGAAAAAACCGCCAGACATTTGAATCTCCAGAAAAATCAATCAGTCACTAAAATACAGTGCCCGGCATTATACGTGATCATGATGCCCATGTTGAAATCAGCTACGACACCAAAGGCTACTGGCTGATATACCCCTAATTGTATATGAGAATCGTTTGCATTTAGATTTGCATTATGTAGAATGCAGTCCATCAATTATTCACTTTTTAAATACTTTCTGGAGTACCAAACCATGTTACGTAAAGCCATCACCCTGGCCGCTGCTGGCGGGATCGCCAGCCTGTCGGTTAACGCCCTGGCGGTCACCGATGCAGAATTCGAAGCGCTGCAAAATCAGCTAAATGCGCTCGCAGATCGGGTCGAATCCGGGCCTGCGGAGACGGACACTCAAATCGGCGGTTACGGTGAACTGCATTACAACAACACCGGCGATGGCAGCGGGCAACGCAAGAAAGAACTGGATTTTCACCGTTTCGTTCTGTTCGTCAATCATCAGTTCAGCAACGACATCCGCCTCTTCACAGAAATTGAAATCGAGCATTCCGTCGCGGGCGAAGGCCAGAATGGCGAAGTTGAAATCGAGCAGGCCTATGTCCAGTTCGACCTGGATGAAGAAACACGGTTAAACGCCGGCCTGTTCCTGTTACCGGTGGGGATACTGAATGAAACCCACGAACCCACAACATTTTACGGGGTTGAGCGTAACCCGGTAGAAAAGAACATCATCCCGACCACCTGGTGGGAAGGCGGCGCCATGCTCTCGGGCCATAATGACAGCGGTGTGAGCTATGACATTGCACTGCACAGCGGCATCAACGTAGACCCCACCAGCATCAATATTCGCAGTGGCCGCACCAAGGTGTCGGAAGCTCCCGCTAATAACTGGGCTATGACAGGTCGTATCAAAGACACCGGCCTGGCCGGCCTCGAACTGGCCGCCAGTTTACAGGTACAGGATGATATTACCCTGGACAGCTCTGACAACGTCGACGGTGCCGCCCTGTTCGAAACCCACGCGATCTGGAACACCGGCCCGGTAACCCTGAGAGCGCTGTATGCCAGCTGGCGCATCGATGGCGCCGGCGCAGAAGCGCTTGGCAAGGACGTGCAGGATGGCGCTTACATCGAAGCCGCCTACAAACTCAATCCATCACACGGTGTGTTCGTGCGCCACAATGTCTGGGATAACGGTGGCGTCGCAGCCGATACTCAACAGGCGCAGACAGATATTGGCTACAACTACTGGCCGCACGAAGATGTTGTAATCAAGATTGATTACCAGGCACAGGATAAAAATGCCGGTGACAATGACGGTGTTAATGTTGGTATTGGCTATCAGTTTTAACCTGTCTCCTGCTGGCCTGGTGGGTCAATATCGACACGGGGCGCCATGCGCCCCGATTTTTAATTATTAAGTCATACTATTTTGCGCCATGGGAAAATTGAAACTGTTACTGATTGCAATCACGCTAATGCTTGGCACAGGCGCAGTATTAGCCGGTGGTGTATACCAGCAACCTGATGAATTTATCCGCGAAAGTTTTGGCGCCAGTACGCCCGAGGTCAAAGTCTTCTGGCCGGATGAAAACCTGAAACAGGGGATGGAAAACATCCTCGGTCATGCCTACCGCGGCCTGCGCATTCGCTACTGGATGGACGCCGGGCGCAGCGCCTGGATCCTGGATGAAATCGGCAAAGACAAACCAATTACGACTGGTATAGTGATAAACAATAATCGTATTGAAAAAATACGTGTACTGATTTTCCGCGAGAGCCGTGGCTGGGAAGTTCGCCACAGTTTTTTCACCGAACAGTTTGATAACGCCGGCCTGCAGGACAACCTGCAGCTCGATACCTATATTGACAACATCTCCGGTGCAACACTGTCGGTCAATGCGCTCACAAAAGTCGCACGGATTGCATTGTTACTGCATAAGCAGGTAACACGCGTTGACCCGAAGTAAACCTAAACGCTTCACTGCATTTCTATGGCACCGTCGCATTGGCCTGCTCGCAATGGTGCTGGTGATTGTACTCGCCATCACCGGCATACTGCTCAATCACACTGAACAACTGGCGCTTGATGAAAACTATGTACAGTCCTCGCTGATTCTCGACTGGTACGGACTTGAGCCAGACGGCGAACCTGTCAGCTACCCGGTCGATCAACACAGAATTACACAATGGCAACACCAGCTGTTTTTCGATAACAGCGTGATTACAACCAATGAGCAAAGTTTGCGCGGTGCTATCCGGGCAGAACAATTTATCGTAATCGCATTTGACAGCGAGTTATTGCTGCTTTCGAAAGAAGGCGAACTGGTTGAACGCATTCCCACTGGCACCAGTTTCAGCAACACCCGGCGAC
>JBATHJ010000580.1:0-5602 GCA_049666625.1 Gammaproteobacteria bacterium
CAGTTGCACGGCTCGGTTTTATTTCAGGCCGTTATTTTTCGAAGATTATAAAGTTGCCGGTGTTGTACAGGCCATCTTGAGTGAACGATCCACCCGTTGCCGGATTGGGATCACCCATATTACGCCAGTTGTACACCATGCCGACACCGATCACCTTGCTGTTGAATTTCATCGCCGCGATGATCACCCGTCCGCTGTCGGCCATGCCATCGAGCTTGAACAGCCCGGGTATCGCTGCCGGGCTGGCATAGTCCATGTACAAATTTGTGGATGTGTAATTGCCGCCCGGTGCAGTTGTTGGCGCAACGCTAAAATCCGGATACGCCGGTGCCGTTACGCTAGCAGGCGTAGCGAGCGCCATGATGCTCTGCGTTTCGGTCCCGGGCGAAGCCGAGGAGCTCACGGTAAACTCCACCTTACTGCTAGCCACCGGCCCGAACACTGCGCTCACAGCAGCAACATCACCTGCATCGGGAAATGATATTCCTCCAAATGTTTTATTGGCAAAATCCGCCAGCGTCGCAGCATTACTGGTTTTGAATGAAATCAGGCCGCCCTGCCCGGCGGGAAAATCCAGCACGAACAAGCCACTGGCGGTCATCATTGTACGAATTATCAAGCTACCGAGGCTGCGGGTTCTAACTCCTTGGTCGCAACCATCATCCGCAAACGTCTCCATTTCTGAACCCGTACGGTACACCACTGTTGGTGTAACTGTATCGGCTGTTGAATAGAAACCAAAATCGGAGTGATGAATAGTAATAAAGTTGGCATCCGATCGGTACATGCCGAAGTTTTCATTAAGCCCGAGCCCGGTATGGATCATGGTGTAGTCACCGCTGACATCCTGGATGCAGGCGCCGTTATCCTTGGCAAAGCCGACATGCAGTTGTTCGCTGGCGCCGCTGCCGATATTAACAAACAGCGCCACGCCGGGGACATCCATCATCTCGAAAAGGCCGGTCGGCGCCGCCGGGCACACCAGCGTGCCATCGGCGCAACTACTACTGGCGATCGTACAACTGCGCACCCCGAAACTGTTGGGTGCTGCGCAAGCAGCGTCAATAGTAAAAGTGTATTCAATCTCGCCAGTCGTACTGACCACATTTAATGTGGCATCTAGCTGATTACCGATGATGGTCCACTCGGAATAATCGCCTTTTGAACTTGTGGTCGCATAGGTGTTGTTTTCCGCGGGCGTGATAGCAGCGTCATCGGATCCGCAGCCCCCCATGATCAGGCTTAACGCAATAGATACTGAGAATAGAAACAGACGGTTTAAACTTTCCATGGGCTTGTCCTCATTTTGGCCAGTGCACTGTGATGCAATTTACTCTTTAAAAAGTACTACGCCACATAATACGCCCGTCTACATGGCGGCGAAAGCAGGCGTTTAGGCATCCGCGGTTACATTATGCCCGTTTTGCCCGGCCCGGTATGTGAATGGCGTAGCAAATACGACATTCTTTCAGGTCACTAGCGTGGTGCAAAAGCCGGACTGCTCGGCTCGGCCCGGATCAGCCCTCAATCTCGGCAAACGCGTCCAGCCCGTCCTGCGCCACGTCCACCACGTCCTTGCTGTCATCGTCGAGCATGCCGCGCAAAATCGGAATCACATCGCGGTTGCCGGTCAGCGCGAGGTAATGGCAGGCATCACTGCGTACGCGCGCATCTGCATGTTTGCACAGGTGTGCGAGCGGTTCGATATAGTCCTGAAACCAGTCGGCGCTGGCGAACTCTTCCATTAGTACACCGATACCCAGGCGCACGTTGATAGTAGCTTCGGCGTCGGCCATCAGTTCGATCACGTGGTGCATGACCCCAGGCTGGCGGCGAATGGTTGCCATCACTTTCTGCACCTGGCCCTGGCCGAGCGCTTCGGACAGGTATTCACCGGCGCCAGAATTATTCGTCGCCTGCTCCACCCAGTGCTGTAACTCGGCCCTGGTGTGCAGACCTTCCAGCTCGAACCAGCCGATGCGTACCCAGGGCACCCCGCGCACGCCGAGCTCTTCTGCCAGCTTTGGTCGCTGCTCCAGGTTCACTACCTGTAAGGATCCAATAATGCCACGCTTGATAAACTCGGACAGCACCAGTAATTCACCGGCGCAGTGGGGACAGGAAGTTCCCAGCAGCATCAGCACATCCGGGACATTAGCTACTTGTCTATCCATATTAAAGTCGCTGATTTTTCTGAATAATTGTCATAAATCCGAACATATCCCCTGGTAAATATGATTCAATAAAGATTCTGTACGGCATTTTACCGGTCCCACGCTATGCTTGCACATCACAAACTCATCCTCGCGACATTGCTTGCAAGCCTGCTGTCGCTTTTCATTCTTAATGCGACCGCGGTTGACGGCGAAGCCGAGAGCCAGGCTGGCCTGAATTTTGATGACACCTTGCTCGAAAGCCCGCTGGAGTATCCTGACTGGTTTAAATTAAGCCTGGGTGATTTTCGTGATGATCTCGACGAAGCGGTGAAAAACGGCAAGGACGGGCTGATCATTTATTTTGGCCAGAAACGCTGCGCTTATTGCCAGCAGTTTTTTGAAACCAATCTCGCCGCCGCCGATACCGAACGTTATATCCGCGCGCATTATGACATGATCCCGATTGACATCTGGGGCATCGAAAATATTACCGACACCGACGGCAAGCAATACACCGAGCGCGAACTCTCGGTGCATTACAAGACAAACTTCACGCCCTCGCTGGTATTTTATGACAACAAGGGCAAGCCTGTTTTCAGGCTGCGCGGCTATTACCCGCCGTATAAATTCAAGGCAGCGTTGAAATTTGTAGTCGAAGGTTTTTACAAGGAAGAAACTTTCCGTGAATATCTCGAACGCGCCGAACCCGGCATGTTCTTCATGGCAGGCGGGCTGAACGAGCGTGATTTTTTTATCGAACCGCCTTATGACCTGCAAAAACTTTCCGCCAATCACACCAAACCGCTGGTGGTTTTTTTCGAACAGGGCGAATGCCATACCTGCGACCTGCTGCACACCGGCCCGTTGAACAAGGACGACGCACTCGAAGAAATTGCACAGATGAATGCGGTGCAACTCGACATGTGGGCGGACACTCCCGTGATCACGCCCGATGGTGAAAAAACCACCGCGCGCGACTGGGCGAAAAAACTCGGCCTGTTCTATCCACCCACGCTGCTGTTTTTCGATCCTGATGGCAAGGAAATTATCCGCCTCGATTCGGTGATCCAGTTTTACCGTCTCTGGGGTGTACTCGATTATATGAACAAGCAGGGTTACAAAACCGAGCCGGACTACCAGGCATGGCGCCTCAAGCAACGCAAGGTAATCAACTCAAAATGATGCTTAACGACATTACCACCCGCTTTAACGAAGTCATCTGGCAAAAAAACCTGTCCAGCCTGCCGCGCTGGCAATCGCTCGGCATTTTATTACTGCGCATACTGCAGGCAGTGGTACGTGACTTGAAAGAAGGCCTGCTGACATTACGCGCCATGAGCCTGGTCTACACCACGCTGTTATCACTGGTGCCACTGCTCGCGGTCAGTTTCTCGGTGTTGAAAGGTTTCGGCGTACACAACCAGATCGAACCCGTACTGCTCAGCATGCTTGCACCACTCGGTGAAAAAGGCACTGAAATCACCGGCATCATTATCGGCTTTGTCGATAACATCAAAGTTGGCGTACTGGGTTTTCTCGGTCTTGGTCTATTAATCTACACCGTGATCTCGTTGATCCAGAAAATCGAACGCGCGTTTAACTTCACCTGGCGCATCACCACTTACCGCAGCATTGCACAACGCTTCAGCGATTATCTCAGCGTGATTATGGTCGGCCCGGTGTTAATCTTCACTGCGATTGGTGTCACTGCCACGGTAACCCATTCAGAGTTCATGACTTCACTGGTCTCGATCGAACCGCTCGGCTTTGCCATCAATGCAATCGGCAAACTGGTGCCTTATATACTGGTGATTGTCGCCTTCACATTCATTTACGTGCTGATACCCAATACCAAAGTGCAAATCAAATCCGCACTCGTCGGCGGCATCATTGCCGGCATCCTGTGGGAAACCACCGGCTGGCTGTTCGCTTCGTTCGTCGCCAACTCGACTAACTACACAGCGGTGTATTCCAGCTTCGCAATCCTGATGGTTTTCATGATCTGGCTTTACCTGAGCTGGTTAATTTTGCTGACTGGCGCCAGCATCGCGTTTTATCACCAGCATCCTGAACGCATATCCAATCGCCTGAAGGACTTACGCATGAGCTGCCGTCTGCGCGAGAAAACCGCGCTCATGGCGATGTACCTGATCGCAAAAAGTTTCCACGAGAACAAACCCGCGTGGGACCAGGAGCGCCTGGCTAAAACGATCGATATCGCCACAGAAGCGCTCGCCCTGGTGATTGATGCACTGGTGGAAGCCGACCTGATCACCGTCAGCGGCAAAGACGGTGATCGTTATATCCCGTCGCACTCACTGGAAAATATTCGCATCAAGACCATCCTCGACACCGTCCGCGCTGCTGAAGAATCTGATTTCCTGAAACCCGAAGGCATCAAGTCCGGCAAAACCGTCGAGCAATTGATCAAAAACCTGGACGACAGCCTGGAACGAACACTGGGTGATATGTCGTTGCGCGACCTGGTAACGCAGCAAGATTAATAAACTATCTCCGAGTCCGCGAACAGCGCAAATGAACGCACAATCAAAACAAATCCATTGCAAACAATCAGAAATTATTAACGTAGGGCGGGCATTGCCCGCCAGCACCGTCAAAATTCAACCAGGATCAATCTAGACTATTGAACGTGAGCAAAATGACATCTGCATCAGGCGCATTGTTGGCAATACCCTTTCTGAACAGAATATCACTGCAACAGTGATTTAGATCAAACCACGTCACCCGCAACCGACTACCATTTTCCCATGGCATAATTTTTATTATGCGCGGTGCATGGTGCGTTGAAGTGTGCTGATGCAAGCGGAGGTTCGATCATGACAACAGTTCTCGCGATCAATGGCTCCTACCGGGATGATGGCATTACCGACCAGGCGGTTGAAGCCCTGGCGCAGGCCGTCGCTGCAACGGGCGCGGAGGTGGAGATTGTTCTGCTACGTGACTACCCGATTGAGTTTTGCCTGAATTGCCGGGAGTGCACGCAACAACCTGGACCTGCACCGGGCGTGTGCGTGCAACATGACGGCATGCAGGCACTGGTAGACAAAATAGAACAGGCGGATGCATACATTCTGGCCTCACCCACCAACTTTGGATCCGTCACCGCAATTTTCAAACGCTTTATAGAACGGCTGGTGGTGTATGCGCACTGGTCCTGGGAGATGAATGGCCCGCGCTATCGTAAAGCTGACCAAGCCAGGAAAAAAGCCATACTGGTCTGGTCATGTGCGGCCCCTGCGATTATGGGTCGCTTGCTGTATGAAACCCACAAGCAACTCAAGATGACTGCAAAAATAATCGGTGCAGACAGCGTCGGCGCAATTTATACCGGCATGATTTCCAAACAGACGCATCCAGCACTGCCAGACCACGCACGCTCAAAAATCAAAGCCCTGTCTGCAAAACTGGTTTAATTAAAATACATC
>JBATHJ010000581.1:0-2066 GCA_049666625.1 Gammaproteobacteria bacterium
GAAACACACCGCCTGCAGGCACTGATCGACGCCGCGCTGGCCTGGACCACGCTGCCGCGGAGCTGCGCGCATCGCGCGGAGGCCTAGCATGGGGTTCGAGTTTCACTGGCCGTGGATGGTACTGCTGCTGGGCCTGCCCTTGCTGGTGCAATGGCTGTGGCCGCGCACCGAGCCCGAACAGGCAGAGCTGGCCGGACGCCAGGACACCCTGCTGCACCCCGCGCTGCAACAGCTGCAGGAAAGTTTCACCGGGCACCGCCCGCGCCCTTCTGTGAGCGGTCGATTACACCACCTGCTGGGGGCACTGCTATGGCTGTGCCTCACCCTCACCCTGATGCGTCCGCAGTGGCTCGAACCCTACACCGAAACCCGCGCCGAGGGTTACGACCTGATGCTCGCGGTGGACACCTCGCATTCCATGGAAGCGCTCGACTTTAGCGTCAACAACGCCCAGGTCAGTCGCATGGCAGTGCTCAAGGGCGTGCTCAATAAATTCATCGCGGGCCGCAGCGGTGACCGCGTCGGCCTGCTGATCTTCGGCAGCCAGGCCTACATCATCTCGCCCCTGACCTACGACCTCGACGCGGTGCGCGGTCAGCTCGCAGACGTGGTACCGAACATCGCCGGCCAGGGAACCGCGATGGGCAACGCTATCGGTCTCGGGGTGAAAAAACTGCGCGAACGCCCGCAGGGTTCGCGGGTGATGATCCTGGTCGCAGACGGTGACAACAACTCGGGCGCACTACCGCCGCTGGATGCGGCCAGGCTGGCGGCGCACAACGGCATTCGGATTTATGTCATCGGTGTCGGCAGTACCCAGGAATCCGTGCAGATCATCGAAAACGGACAACTGACCACGCGCGACGACCTCGGTATGGATGAGACCATGCTGCGCGACATCGCGGCGCTCACCAACGGCGCCTATTTCCGCGCCACCGACACCAGTGCACTGGAAGAAATCTACAGCCTGATCGACGACCTGGAAAAGACCCGCGCCGAGTCGCGCACGGTGATGATTCCGCACCCGCTGTATCACTGGACGCTGGGGCTTGCGCTGCTCGCCCTGCTGGGCCTGGGCCTGTTCCCCGACGGCCGACCGCGTGTCGTGGGAGGCAGGCAACATGTCTGAGACCGGAGTCCAGTTCGCCAGCCCCTGGTTACTGCTGCTCCTGCTGGCACCGCCCGCGGTCTGGCTGTGGCTGCGCCTGAGCGCACCGCGTGATCACACCGAGCGTTACCGGCTGTATGCCGACAAACGCCTGCTGCCGTTCCTGCTCGGCCACCACAACCTGCCGCCGCGTTTGCAATGGCGACGCTTCCTCGGCTGGAGCCTGTTGTGGTCGCTACTGGTCATCGCCATTGCCGGACCGCGCTGGGATTATCGCGATGTACAACTGTTCCGCCCCGGCAGCGACCTGGTGATCCTGCTCGACCTGTCGGGCTCGATGGACGTCACCGATGTCAGCCCGTCACGGCTGACGCGCGCGCGCCAGGAAATCCAGGACCTGATCGAGCGTAACCATGGCGCCCGTCTCGGTCTCATCGGCTTCGCCACCATGGCGCATATCATCGCCCCGCTGACCGAAGACAGCGACAGCCTGCGCGTGCTGCTGCCGGCGCTGTCGACTGAGCTGGTCGAACTCAGGGGCAGCCGACTCACCGAGGCACTGATCCGCGCCGAGCAGATGCTGGCCGGGCAACCGACCGACAGCAGCCGTCACCTGCTGCTGATCAGCGACGGCGGTTTCGGCGACGGCAACCTGGATGAATACGTCAAGCGCCTCACCCGCTCGGGCGTACACCTGCATGTCCTCGGCGTCGGCACGCCCGAAGGCGGCCCGGTCACCGGGCCGGGCGGTGTCGCGATCAACCTGCAAGATGGCACACCGGTCATGTCACGGCTCGACGAAAATGCCCTGAAACAACTGGCGGCGGTCGGCAACGGTATTTATCAACGCGCCGACTATCGCGCTAACGACACCAGTGCCCTGCTCGATGCTGTCAACCAGCATAGCAATGCCGAAGTTATCGCCAATCAGAAAACCCGCATCTGGAACGATCATTAT
>JBATHJ010000582.1:0-2262 GCA_049666625.1 Gammaproteobacteria bacterium
GCACGCTGCAACGATTCCATCGAAGGCTTCATCTTGTTCGCCAGCCACGGTGTGAACGCAAACGCGGCAAACAACGAGAACAGCATGGCCACCGAACCCAGTATTGGAATCGGCAACATGTAAGGCCCCATCATGCCACGTACCGCGCCCATCGGCAGCAGTGCCGCGATAACAGTAAATGTTGCAAGGATGGTTGGGTTACCGACTTCGCGTACCGCTTCAACCGTGGTCGCAATATGCATGTCACCTTTCAATAACCAGTGTCGATAAATATTTTCGATCACCACAATCGCATCATCCACCAGGATACCGATGGAGAAAATCAGTGCGAACAGGCTCACACGGTCAATGGTGAGACCAAGCACCATGGCGCTGAACACGGTGAACAAAATAACGATCGGGATAACAATCAGCACCACCAGCGCCGGGCGCCAGCCGAGGGCGACAAATACCAGCAGGGTGACGATACCGGTGGCGACAAACAACTTGAATATCAGCTCATTAACCTTGTCATTAGCGGTTTCACCGTAATTTCGAGAAATCACCGTATGCACATTATCCGGGATAATCTGGCCTTTGAGCGACTCGAGCTTGGTCAGAATATCATCGGCGACTTCAACACCATTGGTGCCTTTCTTTTTCGCAATCGCGATGGTCACCGCCTGCGCACCGTTGGCGACCGGGCCCGTGTTTGCCGGGCCGGTGTAGTGCATGACCAGGCTATGGGCTTCAGAAGGCCCATGTATAACATTGGCCACATCGCGCAAGTAAACAGGAATGCCGTTGCTCAAACCGACCACGATACTTTCTACATCCTGCGCCGATTTCAGGAATGAGCCGGTATACATCTTGAAGCTTTTATCCCAGGCTTCGATGTCTCCCACACTCTTTTCACTGTTGGCCTGCTGGATCGTGCCGGCAATCTGTTGCAGGGTGATGCCATAACCCGCGAGCTTCTCGGGCAGCACTTCAACACGCAACTGCTCCTTACGACCACTGACGACGAAACCCTGGTTGGTGTTGGGAACTTCACTCAATTTTTGCAGGGTATCCAGCGCAATCAGGCGCAATGATGCATCACCGACTTCAGTTGACCACAGGGTTATGGTCACACCCGGCACGTCATCGACCGCTTTCGGCTTGACCAGGTAATTCGACACACCCGGCGGGATCACATCTTTGTTTGATTCAAGTTTGCTATAGAGCTTGATCAGCGAGCGCTCCATATCCTGGCCAACATCGAATTCGACGGTAATCAATGCCGAGTCACGTTGCGCTGCCGCGTAGACGTGCTTGACGCCTTCCATCTCACTCATGATGCGTTCCAGCGGCTTGGCAGCAAGCGCTGCAACCTGCTGTGCATTCGCGCCCGGATACTGCACGAAGACATCAACCATCGGTACCGAGATTTGCGGATCTTCCTGTCGCGGTGTAAACGCAATGCCTATCAGCCCCATGAAGACGAAGACCATGATCAACATCGGGGTGAGTGGCGAAGTGATGAAAGCCCTGGCAGTGATGCCCGCCAGGCCGAGACTATGTTTCTCAGGTTCTGCTTTATTCAGCGATGTATTTTCGTTTTGATCTGCCATGAGACTTATTTTCTTAACAGTTGTAACTCATTCGCGCTGCAACTGCGAACTCCACCCGATATCTTGATACCAGGAACAAACTATTTTGGCCGGTTGTCGTTGCTGCCACTAACCAGAATGCGTTCACCCGGCTTCAGACCCGAAAGAATGGTCACGCTGTTTTCATTAATTTCGTTGCCAGTTCTGACCAGGCGCAGTTTGGGCGTATTGTTTTCGTCCAGCACCCTGACAGCAGGAAGACTGCCTTTCGATACGATCGCAGCTTTTGGAATAACAGGAAGCGCGCGGGTCGGTGAATTCACATCAGGAATCATCACTTCGGCATACATACCCGGACCACCGGGAACACCTTCCGGCAAATCGAATTTCACGGTGACCGTGTGCTGGCTACTGTCTGCAATTGGCGAGATTTGCGCGACACGCGCATTGACCTGCTGGTTGCCGACATCGAGTCGCGCGGGTACCACCATGCCTTTTTGCAGGCCCGGCATTAATCGCGCAGGCACTTCAGCTTTGATGCGCAGGAATTTTGAATAGGAAAACATGATCAATGGCTGTCCCGGCTGAACAGTATCACCGACTTCAACCATCTTCTGCGTGATCACGCCATCGAACGGCGCCACTGCTATGGTGTCACGCAACTTGGCTTCTATTTCACGCAGGCCGGATT
>JBATHJ010000583.1:0-2740 GCA_049666625.1 Gammaproteobacteria bacterium
ATAATGAATAATGAATAATGAATAATGAATAATGAATAATGAATAATGAATAATGAATAATGAATTTTAAAATTATCTGCCGGACCGGTACAGGTTTTATTCGTTATTCGTTATTCGTTATTCGTTATTCACTGCCTTCCTGCCGCAGGCTCAGTACCTTCGCGCCGCAGCCCGGTAGCTGCTCATCCCTGTAGCGCTGATCCATCTGTTCCATTGCTTTCCTGAATTCAGAGATCAGGCGTAATTGCACATCACTGCTCTTTTTTTCGTAAAACACAACTTCACAGGGCACAGGATCGGTGAGCGCATCACGGTCGTGTGGCAGGGCAAACTTCCATGCAATCAATATCAGGCGACCGCCCTCATCACCTGAAACAGCATAAGACTGGCTATCCACAAAGATGATTTCGTCTTTATCCAGTACAGCCATAAACTGCATATTGCGGATCGGCACGAATACATGGCCCGTCTGGCTGCGCGCCTGAAGCGAGTAGTACAGGTTGTAGATTTCAGCAGGCACTGACCAGTCTTTGCGCGCCACTTCATCAGGCAAAAAGAAAGTTTCTGTTGTCGTCGTAGTCATCGTATTTGCTATCAACATATCCGCACGAAAATCGTACTATTTATAATAGTATATCTGCTCCTGCATAAAATACCTGCCCTGATCGCATGATACAAACAGGCATCTGATATGATATAAAGTCAGACAATTGGATTTTAGTCAGGGCGCACAATGGACACACTGCCGGAAAAACGCAACCAGGTACTTGAATCACTAATCCGCCACGAAGAAGTGCGCATGCTCTATGGCAGCATGCCGTTTGCCAACCTGGCCACTGTTGTCGCCAGTGTCATCATGTTTGCAACGCTGTATGGTCATGTTGAATCCACCTCCGCGCTAATCACATGGGTCAGCGTGATGTTACTGCTGGTGGTGATCAGGGGCTGGGATACCATGCAATTTGTCCGCGCCACCGCGACTAAACAGAAAAACAAACTCTGGGGCCATCGTTTTCTGGCCGGTGCCACATTTGCCGGCTTCTGGTGGGGCATGTTGTCCTGGCTTGGGCACTCGAATGAAAATGCATACCAGGCCCTGACCGTTATCGCCATCGTCGGTGTCGCCAGTGGCTCAATGTCGACCCTGTCGTATCGCTGGAAAACAATCGCCTATTTTCTGATGCCTGCACTGGGCCTGCTTGAACTCAGGCTGCTGTTTGAAGATGGCGCCTTCTCGACTACCATTTCATTCCTGTTACTGGTCTTCATCCTGTTTACACTTTCAACATCGCGCAAAATTTATAAAAACACCAATCAAAATGTGCGCCTGCGCATCGAAGCTGACTTTCGTGAGCGTGCGCTCATCGAGGCAAAAGAAGAAGCCGAACGCGCCAACCATGCAAAATCCAGTTTTCTTTCGAGCATGTCACACGACTTGCGTACACCCCTGAATGCCATCCTTGGCTTTTCACAATTGCTCGAATATGACAAGTCCATCAGCAGCGAACAACGCGCCAATATTCTCGAAATCAGCGCTGCCGGCAAGCACCTGCTGGAACTTGTAAACCAGATTTTAGATTTATCGAAGATCGAGGACGGCAGCCTGCGCGTCAACATCAAGCAAATTTCACTCGAAGAAGTCCTTAACGCATGCCGTTCACTGATCAAGCCACTGGCCAATGAAAAACAGATCCAGCTACATATAGATAACTGCGCAGGCGGTTTTGTTAAGGCAGACCAGACAAGGCTGAAACAGGTCCTGCTCAACCTGCTAAGTAACGCAATTAAATACAATCACCATTTTGGCTCTGTCAACCTGCTCTGCAGCACAACCGCCAATAACAGGATCCGTATTGCTGTGCAGGATACCGGCCAGGGAATCCCGGCAAGCATGCAACACCGACTTTTCCAGCCATTTAATCGGCTTGAATATGAGTCCAGCAAAATTGAGGGCACTGGTATCGGCCTGTCCATCGCCAGGCACCTGACTGAAATGATGGGCGGCACTATTGGGTTCAACAGTGAAATCGGAAATGGCAGCACATTCTGGATCGAGCTTGAAGGCTGCATTAGCCATCATAGTACGATCACACCCGTGCGTCATGTCGACACTGAGAATGCAGCACCACAGGCCATCAACATTGAAGGCAACCGTTCAATAAAAATACTCGTGGCCGAAGATAACATCACCAATCGCAAGCTGATTGTCAGCCAGCTTAATATGCTCGGCTATCAATCCGATGTCGCACACAATGGCCAGGAAGCATTGAGCCTTTATAAAAAGCACTCTTATTCGATGATCCTCACCGATTGCAATATGCCGGTCATGGATGGCTATCGGCTTGCCAGCACTATTCGACGCCTGGGCGATAATATTACGCCAATCATTGCATTGACTGCAGACGCTTTCCCGGAAAGTGAAATCAAGTGCCAGACTTCGGGAATGAGCGACCGCATGGTCAAACCCGTGACCCTGAAAACATTGAGAACCACGCTCGAAAAGTGGCAGCCAGCAGAAGCTGCGAGCTGATTATTCAGATGAATTCAGCAGCACTGCGCGATGGCATGGTTTACAATCGGCAATAATAACCGCGGAATACACTATGCCTAAACCGACCGCTGAAGAACTCGAAACCGCGCTCACCATGGCGGCGCAAATGCGCGACAAAAATATCGACCCTTTCTTTGTAGCCAAGGCATTGTTGAGTGAACACTATCGTGCAAAATGTATGCATGAGGT
>JBATHJ010000584.1:0-3500 GCA_049666625.1 Gammaproteobacteria bacterium
GCATGTTTATAATGACGACCAGATTTCATCGAAGTCGTCCTGATTTTTTTCGGATAGTTTTTTCTTTTCTTCTCTTTTCTGGCGTGTTGCTGCCTCGTAGTTTGCAAACTGGAACTGGGTAAATGAGCCGGTGTGCTCCCGGGCATCAGTCAGCTTGATTGACATGTTCTGGCCGAGCACGTTGACATTCAGGCGGTCGCCCGATTTGAATGCGTGTGCCGGCACTATCACGCTTGGGCCCTGTTTAAGCGGTCGGATGCCGGGAAGCATGAGGCAGTCAAACGGTTGCTCATTGGGTTTATTGTGACGCTGTGCACGCGCGGAAATAACTTTGGGCGAGAGTACCTGGACACCAATTTCGAGGCCATTTTCACGGGTAAACTGCATCCAGCGTATTACTCCGATGCGCCATTGAAAGGTGTTGTCTGGCTCGCGTTCGCGCAATGCAATCAGCTCGCCTATTTGCGCGCGCGAGGTGTTCTCGGAATTCCAGCGCAGACAATACCCGCCCGCGCTGATATTAACAACTTCCCAGTGCAAGTCCGCATCTTCCTTGTTCAGTTTAAATTTTTCTGTTTCGAGCATTTTTCGTTCGCGATCATAGGTATCGGTGAGCGCACGCCCTTTGGCGACATTTTCCCAGGCGTTTTCCTCGTTGTTTCCAATTTCACGGTGGGTCATATACCCGCTGCTCATGTCGTCGCGTTTTGCGCGCATGTCTTCGGGAATTGACTGCAAGGTAAATGTTGCGCTATCTGCAGCTGGCTTAGGCCGTGGCGCCTCTTTTTTGGTGGTTTTGTTGCCTTCGTTGCGCACTGCCTGCGCTGCGTGTGCGAGGCCAATAGCGGCTTCGATGTTGCCTTGTTTGCCTGCGCGCGAAAAACGGCGCTTCGGGCAAATGCCCCAGGACATGGAAAGCACTTTCAGGGTTTCAACCGAAATCTGGTCGCCTACGGTGATGCCACCAGGTTTCTGGGTTGACTGGCTGATGTCCTTGCGAATCGAGTCGACCAGGGTAGATGTGTCAAGTATCAGAGTAGGCAGGTCACTATCGCAATCCTGTTGTGTCAGGTAGGAAGGCGGCCGGTCTTCTTCGAGGCGTACGCAAAAAAACCGGTTGATCTGGTTTTCCTGTTCATCGGTTATCAGGCTGGTCTGTTGTTCCCATTCTGCAAGTTTGCGGTAGACGCGTTCGGAGTCGGTTTGACGCATCGCGGTCGGCCGCGCCAGTGCAAATAGTAGCGCCTGCTTGTAATAACTTTCAATCGTGGCTTTCTTTGCAGGGTGTTCGCTGTCGGGGACAGTAATTGTGTTAAGTTTTTTATCGCGTGCATAGGCGTACATGCGGTGCATGTCTATCCAGGTGCTTGCAGGTGGCCGGTCATAAATCACGCTGGCGCGTAACAGCAGCTCAGACATATAGCGAATTGCGCGACAGATCGCCATGGCCTGCATTTTGTTGTCCATCCTGAAATCGCTGCCGTTAGCGGCATCGTATACCATGATTTTGTAGCCAAAAATAATTTCCTGGAGCAAAGACTGGTTGAGGGTAATTATTTTTTTGCTTTTATCGGGCAGCGGCAGGGTACGGTTGATGAAATATTTTTTCAGGTAATCAAAAATGCCGCGGGCCTGTGTGCGCATCATTTCCAGGTTTTCCATGCGGTACTTGCTGGGCATGGTCTGGCGATTGAGGTCACGGATGCGGGTATACACCTGCCTGGTGAGATCGCCCATATTCGCCTGCGGCAGGTTGGACAGCCACTTTTTGGTGTCGCGCGGATGATTGGAAAAAGCGTCTTTTCCTGGCGGGATTTGATCAGGTATATGCAGTTTCATTATCGCTCGCTTTTTCCCCAATTTGCACACTTGTGCAGCGTTAACTATTTTGTTTTCGAAAACAACAAGATAACGACTTTATTATTAATCTAATCAGACTACAACTAGTGTAGCTTAGATACTGAAAATTGCTGTTTTCGAATCTTCACCTGCCTGCTCACGCACCAGCCGAGGAACCAGGTAACCGGGCAGTTTAGCGCGCATATCATCCATGATTTTCAAGGCCTGCGCCTGACTGATTTCAAAATGCATCGCGCCGCGGGTTTTGTCCAGGCAATGCAGGTAGTAGGGCAGGACCCCGCAATCGTACAGGCGGTGGCTCAGCTCAACCAATATATCGGCGCTGTTATTGACGTGCTTTAGCAGCACGCTCTGGTTGAGCAGGGTGGCGCCAGCGCGACTGAGCGCCGCCAGCGCGGCCTGTTCCTGCACGCCGATTTCATTGGCGTGATTGACGTGAATCACCAGCGTGATGCGTAATGCGCTATCGTGGATCCACTTGAGCAGTGAATTATTCACGCGTGAGGGCAGCACTACCGGCAGGCGAGTGTGGATGCGCAGCCATTTAACATGGCTGATTTTGCCGAGCTGTCGCTGTAGCTGGTCGAGCTTGTGATCGTCGAGCACCAGCGGGTCGCCACCACTCAAAATGACTTCCTGTATATCTTTGTGATCGCTGATGTAGGCCAGCGCATCTCGCCAGTGCGCCTGGCTGAGGCTGGCATCGCTGTAGGGGAAATTGCGTCGAAAGCAGTAGCGGCAATGAATTGCGCAGGCGCCGGTGGTGATGAGCAGTACCCTGCCATGGTACTTGTGCAGCAGGCCCGGGCTGACCATGGCGTCGAGATCACCGACCGGGTCCAGCATTCCACTGCTCGATATTTCTTCATCCAGCGGCAGTACCTGGCGCAATAAAGGGTCATTTTCATCCGCCATGCGCATTTTGGCCACATAGCTGCGAGGTACGCGCAAGCGGAACGCCGGCTGCTGGTCTGTGCGGGCGATGAGATGCTCCAGCTGCAGCAGCCCGAGCAATTCCTCGCTGCTCGAGATAGCTTCGGCCAGTTCGCGCTTCCAGCCGTGCGCCTCATAATGGGCAGGGTTTTTTACCAGGTCGACGTGCATGATGTATGTAAGCAACAGATTTTCAGGTTAAGATTGCGCACTTTTCCGGAACATGCCTCAAGGGGCGCACATATTAACATGGCCACTTACAGTACAAATGATTTCAAAAACGGCCTCAAGATTTTGCTTGATGGTCATCCCTGCACGATCACAGAAAATATCCTGGTAAAACCGGGCAAGGGGCAGGCGTTCAATCGCGTCAAGCTGAAGAATCTCAAAACCGGTAGAACGCTCGAGAAAACCTTCAAAATGACCGAGTCTTTTGAAGCGGCTGATATCGAGGAGCGCAATGTCGATTTCCTCTATGGCGACGGCGAATACTGGCATTTCATGGAGCCGGAAAATTTTGAGCAGCATGCTGCTGATGCGGTTGCCATGGGGGATGTTGCCAACTGGTTAAAAGGCCAGGAAGCGTGCATTCTGATGCTGTGGAATGGTCAGCCATTGTCGGTATCTCCGCCTAACTTCGTCGAACTTGCAGTAACTCAGACCGATCCGGGTATAAAAGGCGATACTGCACAAGGTGGCTCCAAGCC
>JBATHJ010000585.1:0-6042 GCA_049666625.1 Gammaproteobacteria bacterium
TAGGTGAAAATACTGGTAATAACTGGAATCAGTCTTGTCGATACACACAGCAGGTGATTGTCGTTGCGACAGCACGTGTCAATATGAATGCATATCTCAGGTACAGGATGAATCAGGTTTTAGTACGGTACTCCGCAGAGAGCGCATGCGCCACCAGGCCTTCCCCGCGCGCCAGCACAGAAGCACACTTGCCGAGTTCTGCCGCGCCCTCGGCGGAACAGCCGATCAGGCTTGAACGTTTCTGAAAGTCGTACACTCCCAGGGGTGATGAAAAACGCGCAGTGCCGGAGGTTGGCAACACGTGATTGGGACCGGCGCAATAATCACCCAGCGCTTCTGCGGTGTACGGCCCCATGAATATGGCGCCGGCGTGGCGGATTTTCTGCGCCCATTGCTCGGCATTTTCTATCGATAGCTCGAGATGCTCCGGCGCGATGTGATTGGCGACTTCGATTGCCTGTTCCATATCTGCCACCTTGATGATTGCTGCACGGTCTTTCAGCGAGGTGGTGATAATGTCCTTGCGCGGCATGTCGACCAGCAGTTTCTCGATACTGGCTTTGACCCGTGAAATATAGTCCGCATCCGGACACACAAGAATCGACTGTGCTTCCTCGTCATGCTCAGCCTGCGAAAACAGGTCCATTGCAATCCAGTCCGGATCGGTGCTGCCATCACACACCACCAGAATTTCCGACGGCCCGGCGATCATGTCGATGCCGACCACACCGAACACCATGCGCTTGGCGGTGGCGACATAGGAATTGCCTGGGCCGGTGATCTTGTCTACCTTCGGCACAGACTCAGTACCATACGCAAGCGCCGCGACTGCCTGCGCACCGCCGATGGTGAAAACACGGTCCACGCCGGAAATGGCAGCGGCTGCCAGCACCAGCTCATTGAGCCTGCCATCGGGCGTCGGTACTACCATGATGAGTTCGGGCACACCGGCGACTTTCGCCGGCACCGCATTCATAATCACCGATGACGGGTACGCCGCCTTGCCGCCCGGCACATACAGGCCAACGCGATCCATCGGCGTCACTTTCTGACCCAGCACCGTGCCATCGGCCTCGGTGTATTACCAGGATTCCATTTTCTGGTGTTCGGCGTAGGCGCGTACGCGTTGCGCGGCATGTTCCAGCGCAGCGCGGTGCTCGGCATCGATGGTATCGAGCGCCTGTTGCAGGCGTGCGCGCGGCAACTCAAGTTCAGCCGCCGCTTTTACCTGCATCCGGTCGAAGCGGTTGGTGTATTCGATTAACGCAGCATCACCGCGTTTTTTAACATCGGCCAGGATCGCGCTGACGGTAGCGGCAATTTCACCATCAATAGAAGCGTCCCAGGCGAGGATTTCATCAAGCTGTTGCCAGAAGCCGGTGTCGGCAGCATTCAACTCACGTATCAGGCTCATACCGCGGCCTCGATTTTTTCAATAATGCGGCTGATCTGTGCGTGCTTCATTTTCATTGCTGCCTTGTTGACCACCAGCCGCGAACTGATATCGGCGATGTGATCCATCGGTTTCAGACCATTGGCCTTGAGCGTATTGCCGGTATCCACCACATCGACAATCAGATCAGCCAGCCCCACGATCGGCCCCAGCTCCATCGAACCGTATAGCTTGATGACTTCAACCTGCTCACCGCGCGATTCAAAATAACGTTTCGCAACATTGACGAATTTTGTCGCCACGCGCAAACGTCCGTTCACCGGTTTAGCGTTCACCATGCCCGCGGTCATCAACCTGCATTTGGCAATTTTCAGATCGACCGGTTCGTACAGGCCTTCGCCACCGTGCTCCATTAATACATCTTTACCCGCAACACCGATATCAGCAGCACCGAACTGCACATAGGTCGGCACATCGGTGGCGCGAATGATTAACAGTTTTATGTCGTCGTGATTGGTATCAAGAATTAACTTGCGGCTGGTTTCAGGATCGTCCGCGGGCACGATGTCTGCCGCTTTCAACAACGGAAGTGTTTCTTTGAATATACGGCCTTTGGAAAGTGCGATGGTAATCATAAAGACAATGAATAGTGAATAATGAATAATGAATAATTGTTCATAGATTTCTTTGTTCGTTTTCTTTTGTCGTATTAATACTGGATGTCAAAATTTTAATAAGCTCAATTACATCTGGCTCTATACAGGCGTACAATTCCTCAGAAATATAATTTGAGTCTTTTAATAATTTCAACCAGTAACCAGTCTCGTTAGCTTCTTTTAGTGAGATACTGAGTTTATTGATGAAGTCTTTTCTTGATTGTGCATATTGCGCTTCTTTTATCAAAGCTCCTATCGATGTTCCTGATCTCAATACCTGCTTACTCAACACATACTCTTTGTGCTCGTCTTGCAAGTACTTATACAATTTAAAAACTCTCAAAGCTAAAGAGTAACTCTTAACCCCTAAAACATCATCCATAATGTCAGTTCCTGTTTAATTATTCATTATTCATTGTTCATTGTTAGTTATTCATTGCTTCTAAGCCGGTATTCGCCTGATGTTTGCCCCAAGCAATGCAAGTTTTTCTTCGATAATTTCGTAACCACGGTCAATATGGTAGATGCGCTGCACTTCGGTTTCACCTTCGGCGACGAGGCCGGCGAGAATCAGGCTGGCGGACGCACGCAGGTCGGTTGCCATCACCGGTGCACCGGTAAGTTTTTCGGTGCCGCGAATAATCGCGGTGTTGCCTTCGACTTCGATGTCTGCGCCCATGCGCTGTAATTCCTGTACATGCATGAAGCGGTTTTCGAAGACGGTCTCAACGATGGTGGCAGTGCCGTCTGCGATGGTGTTCAGCGCCGCAAACTGGGCCTGCATGTCGGTCGGGAACGCCGGGTATGGCGCAGTGCGTATATTGACTGATTTAGGCCGCCTGCCTTTCATATCAAGTTCGATCCAGTCGTCGCCTATTGTCAGTTCGGCACCGGCATCGCGTAATTTGTCGAGCACGGCATCGAGCAGGTTGGGCTGGGTATCCTTGAGCTTGACACGGCCACCGGTGATCGCCCCCGCCAGCAAATAGGTGCCGGTTTCAATCCTGTCGGGCAACACCCGGTAGCGGGTGCCGTGTAATTTTTCCACGCCTTCGATAGTAATGGTGTCGGTACCGGCACCGCTGATTTTTGCGCCCATGGCGATAAGAAAATTGGCCAGGTCGATGACTTCGGGCTCGCGTGCGGCATTTTCGATCACGGTGATACCGTCGGCCAGGGTGGCGGCCATCATCAGGTTTTCAGTACCGGTTACGGTCACCATGTCCATCACCAGGCGTGCGCCCTTGAGACGCTTGCAGCGCGCATGGATATAGCCGTTCTTGACTTCAATGTCAGCACCCATGTCCTGCAGTCCCCGGATATGCAGGTTGACCGGGCGCGAACCAATGGCACAGCCGCCGGGCAATGAAACCTCGGCCTCGCCGTAACGCGCCAGTAACGGGCCCAGCACGAGGATCGAGGAGCGCATGGTTTTCACCAGGTGATACGGTGCGGTGTAATTCTCGATGGTCGAGCAATCGACTTCGATGCTCAGCTTTTCATCGATAACCACCTGCACACCCATGCATCCCAGCAGCTCAACCGTGGTGGTGACATCGTGTAAATGCGGTACGTTTTCGACCACTGCGGGGCCGTCGGCAAGCAAGGTGGCAGCAAGAATTGGCAACACTGCATTTTTAGCGCCAGAGATGCGTATCTCGCCATCGAGGCGGGTGCCGCCCTGGATTAGAAGTTTATTCATATTTTTCTATGCTGAAATTTGCGTGGAAAATTCTGCTGAATCTAGCGCAGTCTCAATTCCGTATGCACGCGCCACAATCGCGATTTGTTCAGGTACATTACTGAAGCGAATCGACGCTTTTCGTTGCCGCATGAAGCGCAACATTTCGATCAACAATGCCAGCCCTGCACTGTTGGCATTGTCGACTGCGGCAAAATCCACGCTGGCATTTTTGCAGTTTGCCAGCATGCCTTCCGCCTGTTTCATTAGCGTGGGGACGGTATTGAAATTCAGTGTACCGCTGATGCTGAAACTGTTAGCGTTGAGCGCGTTAATGCTGGCAGACGCGGAATTTTTAAGCGCAGTTTTCAAGACTCCACCGGCGTGCCAGCTTTATCGGTAGGGATTACAGCGTTCCTGTCACGCAATAATTCGAGCAGGCCGTCCATTCCGCTTTTGCGAATTTCCTGGGTAAACGTGCCACGATAGCTGGTCACCAGGCTGACACCGTCGATGCTAATGTCATACACCTTCCACTCGTTGTCTTTGACACGCACGCGGTAGGCCACCGGGATTGTCGGCCCGCCGTTTTGCAGCACCTCGGATTTCACCACGGCCCTGTCACTGTCGACATTGGCCGGGAAAAAGTTGATGGTCTGGTCGCTGAATTCCTGCAATGACTTGCTGTAAGTTCTCACCAGCAAGGAACGAAACTCATCGACAAACGCGATCTTCTGGTCATTGCTGGCAGTGCGCCAGTTTTTACCCAGCGCGAGCTTGGCCATGGAGACATCATCAAGATGCGGCAGGATGTACTGGTCAACAATCTGGTAAACCAGGTCGGGCTCCTTTTCCAGCATGACGCGCTTTTCTTTCAGCACTTTAATCACGTCTTCAGAGGTACGCTTCAGCATATCACTGGGTGATTCGATGCTTTCCGCGCGAACCGGCACCATCAGTATCATCGATGCCAGCAGCAGCATGGATAACATAGAGTTAATATTTTTAAGGACCTGGGATCTTGTTTGGGACATCATTAACGCCTCACTCACTTTTCTCGTCAGCCTTGCTGTAGAGGAACTGGCCGACAATCTGTTCCAGCACCAGTGCCGACTGGGTAAGTTCTATGACACCACCGTTTTTCAGATAGTCTTCCTCGGCACCGGTTTCAAGTCCGACATATTGTTCGCCCAGCAGGCCGGACGTCAGCACCGCGGCGCTGCTGTCGATTGAAAATTTATTATACTTCGGCTCGATACTCATCGTAACCAGCGCTTCGTAGCGCTCCTGATCATATTCAATCGCGGTTACCCGACCGATGCGTACACCACTGGCCGCCACCGGCGAGCGCACCTTGAGACCACCGATATTATCGAATCGCGCCAGTATGTTGTAGCCATCCCCAGTGCCATAACTGGTTAGGTTGCTCACTGTCATTGCCATCATAAACAATGCGGCAAAGCCAGCGGCCACAAACAGGCCGACCATCAGTTCAAGCATGCGCGAATTCATGAATATATCCTCATAGCCAAACCCTCTTACCATTATGCGCGTGAGCTTTTATATCAAAACTCACTGCGTTTGTTATTTTCCAAACATCAAGGCGGTCAGTATAAAGTCCAGCCCGAGAATCGCGAGAGAACTGTACACTACCGTGCGCGTGGTTGCCTGTCCCAGCCCTTCTGAGGTCGGGATACAGTCATAGCCTTCGAACACTGCGATCCAGGCCACCACAAAACCGAATACCAGCGACTTGATCATGCCGTTACCCAGGTCATCGTATAAATCCACCTTGGCCTGTGCCTGCGACCAGAAGGCGCCCGAATCCAGTCCGAGCAATTCTACCGCGACCAGGTAGGCGCCCATCACACCCACCGCGCTGAATATCGCCGTCAGCAGGGGCATGGAAATAAAACCGGCGAGAAACCGCGGTGCGACCACGCGCTCGACCGGGTTGACCGCCATCATTTCCATCCCCGACAGCTGCTCGGTGGCTTTCATCAATCCGATTTCGGCGGTGAGCGCAGACCCCGCGCGCCCTGCGAATAACAATGCTGTGACCACCGGGCTCAGCTCACGCAACAGCGACAGTACCACCATCACGCTGACCGAATCCTCGGCGCCAAAATCCACCAGCGCGTAATACGACTGCAGGCCCATCACCATGCCGACGAACAATCCTGCAACAATTATAATAATGAGAGTCTGAACGCCAACTGAATACAGCTGTTTTATCAGCAGCGACGGCCGCCGCAGCATGCCGGTCAGACCCGCCAGTACCTGCAGCAGGAAAATATTGCCTCGCCCGAGGC
>JBATHJ010000586.1:0-2788 GCA_049666625.1 Gammaproteobacteria bacterium
AATGCGCTGCTCGGGCTTCATCGTGGCCGCGAGTCTGACCGCGTAGGCCATGGCGTGGCTCGACTCAAGCGCAGGAATAATGCCTTCGATGAGCGTCAGCTGGTGGAAAGCATCCAGCGCTTGCTTGTCGGTAATCGACACGTCGTTCACCCGGCCGATGTCTTTCAGCCAGGAATGCTCGGGCCCGACGCCGGGATAATCCAGCCCGGCAGAGACCGAGTGGGTTTCGATAATCTGGCCATCGTTGTTTTCCATCAGGTAGGTACGGTTACCGTGCAACACGCCCGGCTTGCCGGCGCACAGCGGTGCTGCATGGTGGCCGGTTTCGATACCGTCACCCGCCGCTTCGACACCGTACATTTGTACGCTCTCGTCCTCGAGGAACGGGTGAAACAGGCCGATGGCGTTGGATCCACCGCCGACGCAGGCGACCAGCGCATCGGGCAGTTCGCCGGTCATCTCTTTGCACTGACTGCGCGCCTCGCGGCCGATAACGGCCTGGAAATCGCGCACCATGGCGGGATACGGATGCGGCCCGGCGACTGTGCCGATAATATAAAACGTGTCGTCGACATTGGTCACCCAGTCGCGCATGGCTTCGTTGAGCGCGTCTTTCAGGGTTTTAGAACCCGAGGTGACCGGCACAACTTTTGCGCCCAGCAGTTTCATGCGGTAGACATTGGGCGCCTGGCGCTCGATATCCTCGGCGCCCATGTAGACCACGCATTCCATGCCGAAGCGGGCCGCGACCGTGGCCGAGGCAACGCCGTGCTGGCCGGCACCGGTCTCGGCGATGATGCGTTTCTTGCCCATCGAGCGCGCCAGCAGGGCCTGGCCGATGGTATTGTTGATCTTGTGCGCGCCGGTGTGGTTCAGGTCTTCGCGCTTGAGAAAAATCTGCGCGCCGCCGGTTTGTTGTGACAAACGCTCGGCATAATACAGCGGGCTGGGACGACCGACATAATGCGCCAGGTCAGCATCAAACTGCGCCTGGAAGTCAGCATTGTGTTTGAAACTATGATACGCATCGCGCAGTTCATCGAGCGCCTGCATCAGGGTTTCGGAGACAAAACGCCCGCCATAGATACCAAAATGCCCGGCAGCATCCGGCATGGACGCGTAATTTACTTTTTCAGCCATTAGTTAATCTCACTGTTTGCATGAATGCCGCAATTAATGCCGCATCTTTTAACCCTTTTTCAGATTCCACCCCGCTGCTGACATCGACCGCCCAGGGTTTGACGATTTTAACTGCTTCGGCCACATTATCCACGCGCAACCCGCCAGCCAGTATCAGCGGCTTCGGCAAAGGCGGAATACTGCTCCAGTCGAAACTGAGGCCGCTGCCGCCATCTTCGCCCGGTGCATGACTGTCGAGTAACAGACCACGCGCGTCGCGGTATTGTTCAGCTTCAGCGACCAGCTTTTCTGCTGATTGCGCCATTCCCAGCGCCTTGATCCACGGCCGTGAGAACTGGGTGCAAAACCTGGCGGGCTCGCTGCCATGAAATTGCAGCAGGTCTATCGGCACGGCGTCCAGCACGGTGTTGATGGTTGCTGCATCAGCGTCCTTGAACAGGGCCACCGTGGTGACAAACGCGGGCAATTCACGACAGATCTGTTGCGCCCGGGCAATATCGATATTACGCGGACTGCGGGCGTAGAACACCAGGCCGATCGCATCGGCACCATGCTCGGCGGCACAGAGCGCGTCCTGAACACGGGTAATCCCACAGATTTTAACACGGGTCTGGTGCATGTCTTTGATATGATAACGATTGTTTAAACAGTGCCCGGCTGGCCGCCAGCGAGTAATCAGAGCGCAGTATATATGAGCCAGTGCCAGGCTGCGCGTTTAAGCGAACCTCGGCAGCACACCGCTCAGTGGCAGCTGGTAGTGTTGCGGGTATTCAACGCTGACCAGGTAGAGCCCGTCAGGCGGCGCGGTCGGCCCGGCCCGGGTGCGGTCTCGCAGTTCGAGCAGCTCGCCCAGCCACGATTGCGGCTGCTCACCGCGCCCGATCACCAGCAGGCTGCCGACGATGTTGCGCACCATGTGGTGTAAAAACGCATTGGCGCGAATATCAACCAGGATGTAATCCGCTTCGCGCGTGAGTTCGATCGACTCCATGTAGCGCCGCGCATGCGTGGCCTGGCAGGCGGCCGAACGAAACGAGGAAAAATCCTGCTCACCGAGCAATGCTTGCGCAGCTGTCTGCATTGCGTTGACATCGAGCGTGTCATAAATCCAGCTGACACGACCGTGTTGTAAAGCCGAACGCGCACGCCGGTTGAGAATAATATACCGATAGGCGCGCATCACCGCGCTGAAACGCGCACTGAATTCGTCATCCACCTCGCGCGCCCAGTGCACGCAGACGTCGTTCGGTAAATGCGCGTTGGCGCCCATCACCCAGGCCTTGAGCTCGCGCGTGCTGGCACAGTCAAAATGCACCACCTGCCCGGTGGCGTGCACCCCGGTGTCGGTGCGGCCGGCGCAGGTCAGCTGGACAGCATGATCCGCCACAATCGAAAGCGCCTGCTGCATCACCGCCTGCACGGTACGTGTACCGTGCGCCTGCATCTGCCAGCCGCTAAAACGGCTGCCGTCATATTCAATTCCCAGTGCTATGCGCTGTGTCATGTGATCGTCGTGGTATGAAACATAAACCATAATATCCACAGATGAACGCAGATGAACACAGATAACACCATTGAATGTATAAATTTGTGCGCCGCAGGCGCACAAACAACTAGCAGTATTTATCTGTGTTCATCTGCGTTCATC
>JBATHJ010000587.1:0-1530 GCA_049666625.1 Gammaproteobacteria bacterium
GTCAAAGACCCGTTCGCAATCAGGCTGCTGCGCATTGGTATGGCACAACTCGGTTTCATGGCAATTAACTTTGCACACACACTGGCAAAATCGACTGGCCTGCTCGGACGCAAGCACCGTGTACCACCGTCGACCACGGGCAGTAGCGGGCCGCGCCAGCAGATCGTCAACCTGGTGCGCAAACCCATGCGCGCAAAAGTGCCGGGCAAACCCATGCGTGCACTACTGGGTGCAGAAGATGCAAGCCAGGTGGTGATTGTGCGTGATGCAGACAAAACATCGGATGCATCGGATGCGGTATTTTATTTTCCAGGTTGCGGCTCCGAACGCCTGTTCAGCCAGATCGGTCTGGCTACACTGGCGATGTTGCATCACACCGGCGCTAAAACTGTGTTGCCCCCGGGTTATCTGTGCTGCGGCTATCCGCAGACTGCGGGCGGCGATGCCGATAAAGGCCAGGCGATTACCACTGAAAACCGCGTGCTGTTTCATCGTGTCGCGAACACGCTGAATTATCTTGATATCAAAACCGTGATCGTGAGTTGTGGCACCTGCATGGACCAGCTGCTGAAATATGAATTCGAAAAAATATTTCCCGGCTGTCGTCTGCTTGACATACATGAGTACCTGATGGAGCAGGGCGTCAGTATGGCGAATGCCGACGGCACACAATATCTGTATCACGATCCCTGCCATACACCCATGAAAACCTATAACCCGATTAAAGTGGCCTCGACCTTACTAAACCAGGATGTGTTGTCATCTGATCGATGCTGCGGTGAGTCGGGTACGCTAGGCACTGCGCGCCCCGACATCGCCGAGCAATTGCGTTATCGCAAGCAGGAAGAATTGCAGAAAGGTATCGAACAGCTCACTGGCAAACCTGTGAATGAAAACGGCAAGGTGAAATTGCTGACCTCGTGCCCGGCGTGTCAACAGGGCCTGTCACGCTATGCCGATGATACCGGGCTGGAGACTGATTACATCGTGGTCGAACTGTGCAAATCCAACCTGGGCGAGCGCTGGCAGGAAGATTTTATCGCTAAAGCTGTCGCTGGCGGGATTGAGCGGGTCTTGTTGTAAAAACTCTAAACAGTAAAAAGACAATTCAGTCCGCGAACAACGCAAATAACGCGAAAGTAAAAAAATAATTCAGTCCACTGATGAACGCAGATGAACGCGAATAATGCTCACTTTATATCGTCATTCCGGCACGCTTGTGGCCGGAATCCAGTGACCTTGTTAACAGGCTGCGTAGTGTGCGCTCAAACTTCACGGTTACGAGTAGCTGTCAGCAGTGACTGATACGCATAATTCAACCTGCCGCTATTGGTACTATCTTGCATGGTGGCTGGTCAGCGCCATGCTGATAGCGGGTGTGCTGGTGCCGATGTTTACCTTTACCAAGTTTTATTTTTTCGATGATACGTTTTCGCTTGCCAGTGGCATATTTCATTTGCTCGACGAGGGCGAGCCGTTTTTGTTTGCCATCGTGTTTGCTTTCAGCATGCTCATGCCAGCCTATAAGAT
>JBATHJ010000588.1:0-3523 GCA_049666625.1 Gammaproteobacteria bacterium
CTGTGCCGCGCTGGTGAATTTTTATAAGGCATTTAACCAGCGTGATATAGCGCGCATGGCGGATAACTGGTGGCCATCTGCATCGGCTTCGATGTCAAACCCGCTGGGTGATGTGAAACATGGCTGGCCTCAAATCGAAACCGTGTATCAGAAGCTGTTCAACGGACCGGCGCAGGTGTATGTCGAGTTCCATGATTTCAGTGTTCATCAAACCAGCGATATGTTCTGTGCTGTTGGTCGCGAGCGCGGCTGGTTTAAAAAAAATGATATCAAGCTCGCGCTGGCGATTCGCACTACGCGTATTTACCAGCGGGTTGATTCGGACTGGCGACAACTTCATCACCACGGCTCGATTGATAATTCCGTCTTGCTGCACGCTTACCAGGCAGCAGTTTTAAACATTACTGACAAGTAAGGAGATTGCTGTGTTAATAGATTCAAGCCCTGAAATGTTCTGGTTATTGATGACTGTCGCGATGACAGCCTTGATGTGGCTGCCCTATATTCTCAATCGTATGTGGGAGCAGGGTGTGGTATCGGCGATCTGGGACCCGCATGGCCATACCGAGGCGAAAGCGGCGTGGGCCAGTCGCATGATGAGCGCGCATGGAAACGCGGTTGAAAACCTGGTGATACTGGCACCACTGGTGCTGATGCTGGTTATGACCGGCAGTGCAACTGCGAAAACCGCCCTCGCTGTGCAGGTATATTTTATTGCACGGCTGGTGCATTACCTGGCATTTAGCTTTGCAGTACCGGTGTTGCGTGTGCTGAGTTTTCTTGCGGGCTTTTCTGTCCAGCTGCTGTTAGTGATTAACTTGTTTGGCTGATGCTGATGTTGGCACGGCCTTGCTTACCCTGTTGCGGCCGGTTTCCTTGGAGTGGTAAACCGCTTCATCTGCTTCCTTGTAGAGGCTGTCAAAATTCAGTTTGTGACTTTCGCTGAACGTGGTAACGCCAATGCTTGCCGTGATCCTAATACCTGTCGGCCTGCTGTTTTCAATCTGGCCGCGAATTTCTTCTGCCTTGTTCAATGCGTGGCTGGCATCGCAATGCGGTAACAGCAGGATAAATTCCTCACCACCCAGCCGGCAGATAAAATCGCCCTGCCTGCAACAGGCGCGGAGCTGTTTGCCGATATCTGCGAGTACATCGTCGCCGACAGTATGGCCGTGCTCGTCATTAATGATTTTGAAATGGTCCAGGTCAAGAATCAAAATCGACAACGAATATTTATAACGTTCGGCATCAGCCAGCATCTTGGGGGCGTATTCCGCCAGGCTGTGGCGGTTATGGCAGCCCGTCAGCTGGTCTTTCATTGCCAGCTCGAGCAGCGAATGTTTTTGCTGGCGGACATGATCTAGCAGCCGCTTGTTTGTAATCAGATTATTCACGCGCGCGGCAAGCTCTTCTTCCACCGGTGGCTTGGTGACATAGTCATTTACGCCTGCGCGAAATAACTCGATACGCCGGTGTGGGTCGTCATAGCTGGTGAGTGCAAGAATGGGCGTTTGTGACTGGTTGGTTTTTTGTGCGCGTATCATGCGAACCAGCGCGACCCCGTCGATGCTGCCTTCGAGCATAATATCGGTAATCACCAGGTCGTAGTCATTAGCGTTGAAATCGCTCAGCGCCTGCTCGGCATTATCATAATGTGTAATCACCAGGTTTAGTTTTTTAAGATAGCGCGTCATTGCATGTGCCACCGCGCGGCTGTCTTCGATGTAGAGTACGCGGCCGCCCTTGATGTCGATCAGACTTTCGCCGTTGACGATGTAGCGAATACTGTCAGCCATATAGGCGAGGTTGGATTTCGGGAAAATATCGGTAATGCCTGCAGCACGGGCGCGGTTCAGCAGGGTTTCATTGGGCTCGGAGGTGAGCAGCATCGCCGGGCAGCGATTTTTCATCGAAGTGTAGTAGTCGGTGAATTTTGCACAGCTGCCATCGAATGCATGCTGACTCGCAATAATCAGGCCATATTTGTTAGCGTGCAGGCATTCCAGCGCGTCCTCGCCAGTCCGCGCACAATCGACCTCGCAGTCGAGCGCTTCCAGTTGTTCACGCAGAACTTTCTGGAACAGGCGGCTCTTCTCTAGCACTAGCACTCGCAAGTTATATCCTCACACACGGTGGTGGGTATGACAGCGCAACAAGGCGCTGCTTATCACTATGAGCGTAGCCTATTTGACGGGAAAATCGGCCTGTTCAGGGATAATGCGTGAAGCCATCTGGCCGGGAAAATCAGGCCCCCAGCTCGGGATTGTGCCACTGGATCGTGCTGTGTTTATAACCGCGAATGGACGCTACTGGTTTTGCCCGCAATGGCATGGGCTCTTGCGGAGGGGAGGTCAGTGGTCTATTTGACCCGCATGCCGGGCAGGGCGCCGTCATCCGGGTGCAGCACGAATAAATCAGCGCCGCCGGGGCCGGCTGCCAGCACCATGCCTTCGGACAGGCCAAAGCGCATTTTACGTGGCGCCAGGTTGGCGACCATCACCGTGAGTTTGCCTTCGAGATCGGCCGGCTGGTAGGCCGATTTGATACCGGCGAATACGTTCCTGGTCTCACCGCCGATATCGAGTGTCAGCTGTAACAATTTGTCTGCGCCTTCGACGTGCTCGGCCTTGACGATTTTCGCTATGCGCAAATCGATTTTGGCGAAATCCTCGTAGCTTATCTCGGCACTGACAGGATCGTCAGCCAGCGGGCCGGTAGCGGCAGGGGCGGATTGCATACTGTCTTTAGAATCTTCAGTCATGGCGTCAATCTGGGTTTTTTCGATTCGGGTCATCAGTGGTTTGAACTTGTTAATGGCGTGATTGAGCAGGGGCAGGTGCAGGTTTGCCCAGTTCAGTTCGGTATTGAGAAAGGCTTCTGATTTTGCCGCTGTCACAGGCAAGATCGGTTTTAAGTAGGTCATGAGCACGCGGAACATATTCAGCCCCTGGCTGCAGATAGCGTGCACCTCGGCCTCGCGCCCGGCTTCTTTGGCCAGCGCCCAGGGTTTATGTTCGTCGATATACACATTGGCTTTATCGGCCAGCGCCATGATCTCGCGTACCGCCTTGCTGTATTCGCGGTTTTCAAAATGCGCAGCGATGGCATCGCCCGCGCTCACCAGCTGCTGATGCAGGGCTTCGTCGGGTAATTGTGCGGCGAGTTTGCCGTCGAATTTTTTACTGATAAAACCGGCGCACCGGCTGGCGATGTTGACCACTTTGCCGACCAGGTCTGAATTCACCCGTTGCATGAAGTCTTCGAGATTCAGGTCGATATCATCAACGCTGTCAGACAGTTTTGCGGCGTAGTAATAACGCAGGTATTCCGGACTCAGGTGATCGAGATAAGTGCGCGCCTTGATGAAGGTGCCGCGCGACTTCGACATTTTCTGGCCATTAACGGTCAGAAAGCCATGACAGTACACCGCTGTCGGTGTGCGGTAGTCTGCGGCGGTGAGCACGGCAGGCCAGAACAGGGTGTGGAAGCGTGCGATGTCCTTGCCGATAAAATGATACAGCTC
>JBATHJ010000589.1:0-4027 GCA_049666625.1 Gammaproteobacteria bacterium
TTCAGCGCATAGCGCAGGCGGCCCTTGAATGGGTGATGATGATAGCGCGGCTCGGCAGACTCCACGCACGACCACAGCCGCAGCACATATTCGATACTGAATATAGTGACGGTGATTAATTCCAGCCTGAAAAACCATTCGCGGTACACCGTGTAGATGCCCTGCACCGATGCGAGAATATTTGCCAGCACGCTGACGAGAATCAATGTGATCAGGATGAGATTGAGCAGGCGACCGACCAGGCCACTAGGAAGATTACTTTCCAGGATTGTATAGATGCGTTTTCGCATGGTGCCACCATTTTAAAGACATCGAATATGTTGTCCTTATGATTGTAGTGTTGCATGCGCAAAAATGCTCGAACGCCTTTTTATTCTGCATTAAATTACGCTAACCGCTTGTGCCAGGCGATCCCCATTTCCGAGGACAGTGCAGAATCACCCCCTGCAGTGTGGCAATTTGACACTAAACAGCCTTTTGTTGAGTCTACTGCATGTAACCTGGCCAATATTCTTGACGTATGTACTGTTGGCAAGAACGGTAATTGATAGAATAAACCGTGTGGTTCGGATTAGGCGTGTGTGGTGTTAGTGTTTATGTTCGTATCACAGGTTTGGGCCTAGTGGCTTTGGAACATATTTTCGGCAATTGCGTTACTGGAGATAGTTATGCGAATATTTTTAATCATGCTGGCCTGGATTACATACTTGTCTGTGACTGCGAATGCGGTCGCGGCAGAACCCGTCATTCCAGCGGACAAGGAAACCATTCAGTTCGACACCAAACTTGGCACAGTTACATTCCTGCACAAGATGCATGCCGATCTCACTGTGACCAAATGCACCACCTGCCACCACAAGCTGCAGGCCGGTGATGCCAGCGTCAAGCCATGTCATGAATGCCATGGTGATAAAGACGCTGAGGCGCCAAAGGTCAAAACCGTGTTTCACTCGACCTGCATCGGCTGCCATGAGTACACCGTTGCGCATGGTGACACGGCCGGCCCCGATAAGAAAAAATGCAAGTTGTGCCACGTTAAGTGATGCGCTAATTAGCAGTAAATAAAAAGGCCGCTTAATGCGGCCTTTTTATTATCCAGTCGTCTGCGCGCAGGTTCAGAAATGTACGATAACAGAAGTCACGACAACATACGCATTGTAGTCCGGTGTCTGCTCATCGAGTAACAGCAGGTTGCTAACACTGTCGGCCTGCAGGTTATCAAGCGACCAGTCGTCTGCGCGATAGGATTCGTACCAGTACGCCAGTTTAAGAGAAACGTCTTTGCGGTAGCGATAACGCGTCCAGAGCTTGACCGAAGTCAGCGCGGTTTTCAGTTCGGGATAAGGCGTGATGGCACCGCCGGGCGCGAGATTAATCAACTCCACCATGCCCTGTGAGCTGCTGTAAACCAGGTCGGCACCCAGGTCCCACTTATCGTGAATGCCTTCGACCGTGGCGCCCAGACCAAGCGTGTCCACGCTGTCTTCAAACTCTGCAGTCCAGTCGGGTGTAACCGTGGCAGCCTCACTGCCTGCCTGGCTGGAACTGATGTCTTCGCGGTTGTAAAACGCGTACGTCGTCATGTCCTCGCGCGGTTGCCAGCTGATGTCCAGGGTGACACTGGGCTGGCTGGATTCAGTCAGGCCGATGTCCGAATTTTTATAATCATCACTGATACGATCGGCACTGGCGCCCAGGCTGAGGTTGTCAGCCGCCTGGTACTCGACCGACGCCCCGGCCTTGCGACGCACCCGGTCTGCGAGGTAGTACTTGCGCAGTGCCGGGTTTTCACTGCTGAGTGCAGTGTAATCACTGCCAGTGCGTTCGCCGGTCTCGGCATACAGTGCCAGGTCGACATCGGCATGCGGTTTGATTTTCCATTTCGCAAACACCGTGTTCTCCCGGGTATCTTCACGCTCGGCATTTGCGTAATCACGCGACATATCGTCGTAGCGATAACCGCCGCGCAAACTCATGGCGGTATTGATGCGGTAGTTCGCGCCCAGTTTCACTTGCTTGCGGTCATAGCTCAGCGGCCGGTTCTGAACTGTGCCGGCACGATTGAATGAATCCGCTACCACCGTATCGAAACTGTCGACCCGAGTGTCATTGTCGCGCTTGTCATAACGATATTGTGCATTCAGCCGCAGTTTCGACACCGGCCGCGAGGACAGTTTCAACTGCAGCGTGCTAACGCTCACCTCTGCATCAAGCGAACTGCGTGGCAATGGTTCAGTAATCACAGCCGGGTTGATGGTATAAGGCTGGAAAGCCTGGTTCTGGGTGATACGCCCGGTAGAAACCAGCCCGCTCAACTGGCTGCGCCACGGCAATGCGTAACTCCCGGCGAGCGAGACCTGATGAAATTCATTATCCGGCGCGAGTGCCTGGCTACCAAAAACCCCTGGCGCGAATGGATCTTCCCAGCGAAGTGAGTTGTGTTCATTATCAAACAGTGAAACATGGTAGGCGATGCTGAACTGCGCATCATCTTTCGCGTACTGCAGGCTGATATCCATCAGGTCAGTGACGTAATCAATCGGTTCCGGCAGCAAGCTTGCCGTGGTATTGCCGACAATGCCGCCACTCGCACCGCCACCACCACCGGATCCGTTCGCAATAGCCCCCCCAATGCGATCGATGCCTTCGCGGGTTTCATGACTGACAGCTACCTTCAGCCGCCAGCGTTGCTCAGTGAACAGGCTGGCGCCAAGGCCGACACGCTCGCGCTGGGTCGCAATGTCAAACGGCTGCAGTGCAGTGCCGAGGCTGGTGGTGATGTCAAAACCCGGTGGCAGAGTCAGCACGCTGCTGCCAACACCGAGGGTCGGGGTGCGGGCGCTGTCCGACTCGTTGTTGGGCAACATATCGACTTCCAGAAAATATTGCTGTTGACCGCGTATCCCGCCTTTTAGTCGCAGGTAGCGCGAATCCAGTCCCAGATCGGTCCCGCGGACCTGCCAGTAAGTCCCGTCCTCGAGAAAATCACGGGCGTCGATATCGCCAACCAAATAGACACCCTGATCGGTGATGCCGGTGTAACGGCCGAATCGGAAAGCATCTTCGCTGAGCGCGCCGATTCCCACTTCGATGGTATTGCTCAGTGGTTCTGTTTCGGTTTGTTCTGCAGCCACTGCAGCGACCGGGCTGATGACTGCGATCAGCAGGTTGATAATCGTGCCTGGCGTTTTCATGTTCATTGCTCGCTACTCATAATGTAAAGCCATGCCTAGCGCAACAGGCTCGCACCCGAAGGATGGTTTGAACCATGCACCTGGGTATGACAATTCGTGCAACTCTCCCCCACGATGAAACGCGCGCGTGCGGGATCGGTATCGTCAAAGTCCAGCAGGCGTCGCACATGGCGGCGCCCCTGGGCGCGGATATCCTGGTGGCATTGCTGGCACAACTGCGGGCGCTGTCGATTGAGCAACGATGCGTGATTCGAGCCATGGGCTTTATGACACAGGCTGCAGTCTTCAGTGACCGGGTAATGCTCCCACAGGAAGGGGCCGCGCTTGTCTGCATGGCAGCTAAAACAGGTGTCGTTGATACTGAGTTTTTTTAACGCACTTGGCCCTGAAGAGCCGTGCGGATTGTGGCAGTCACTGCAAATAACCTTGGCTTCGCGGATCGGGTGCGAGGATGATCGATAGGTTTGTGCACGGATATCCTTGTGACAGCGGTAACACACCTCGGCCTGGGTGGTGCGCTCCAGTACCGTGTTCGGCGCGTGAATCGCATGACAACTGGTACAGGCCAGGTCCTCGTTTTCGTGGGTGCTGCCGGGCCAGTGCATCATGTCGCGCTTGTGACAACCCAGACAAATGTCATTGCGCAGCTGCACCGATTCGCCGAAGCGTCCGCGCAGGCTGATAATGCAATTGCCTTCCATATCAAAATGCGTGGTGCCCGGTCCGTGGCAGGTTTCACAGCCATCGCTGGCAAACGGTGTGCGCGCATCCGCTGCCTGGCCGTGTGGATTCTTGCGCATACCGATGACTTTTTCTTCGTGACAGTCATTACA
>JBATHJ010000590.1:0-6555 GCA_049666625.1 Gammaproteobacteria bacterium
TTTGGGCCATGACTACCTGGCGTTACGAAGCGTTCCTGCTTCGGCGCCCCGAACCGCCGTGCGGTCGGGGCCTTTCTGTATGGCTGGGGTGGGAGGATTCGAACCTCCGAATGCCAGGATCAAAACCTGGTGCCTTACCGCTTGGCGACGGCCCAATAATATCTTGCTGCTTACGTGCCGTTCATGAAGCGTATCAACGGTGACTGGTTGCAGCCGCGGGCGACAAATGCATTCCAGTGGCCCTGCGCTGATGCCTTCAAGCGTTCATGAACAGCGACTGCGGCCTGGCGGTCTTCAAAACGTGCGAATACCGATGCCCCGGTGCCACTCATACGCGCATTTGCGTAGCCATCAAGCCAGTCCAGCGCCTGTTTCACTTCGGGATACCTGGCCACCACCACGGGTGTGCAGACATTACCCCAGCTGCTGCTAAAAAGGTCGCGTATTTTGATTGCTGGGCTATCGCGTGTCAATTCAGATGCAGCAAAGATTTCGGCCGTAGACACCGATATTGCCGGGGTAATCACCAGGTACCAGGGCTGTTCCAGCTCGACCGGGGTCAGTTGCTCACCAATGCCTTCGGCAAACGCAGCAAAGCCGTGCACAAACACCGGCACATCGGCGCCCAGTTTCAGGCCGATATTCGCCAGTTGCGTGTCAGATAATCCTGTATGCCAGAGTCGGTTCAGCGCATGCAGCGTGGTCGCAGCGTCCGAGCTGCCGCCGCCGAGGCCGCCGCCCATCGGCAGGCGCTTATCAATCTCGATTTCGACGCCATGGCGACAACCCGCGTGTGACTGTAACAGGCGTGCTGCGCGCACCGCCAGATCCTGGGACGGGGGAAATTGTTCACTCCCCCGGGTGCGGATAATTTGACCATCCTCGCGCAGCCGAAAATGCAGCTCGTCGCCCACATCCAGAAACTGGAACAGGGTTTGCAGATTGTGATATCCATCGGCGCGGCGGCCGGTGATATGCAACATCAGGTTGAGCTTGGCCGGCGCTGGCCAGGCGCGTGCTGGCCCGCTCACGGCCGCGTTTCGAGTGCGGGTAAATCCTGAAACTGCCATGATCTGAGCAGCAGCCGCACCATCAGGTCGGGCTGGTCAGCACGCGAGAGATAAAATGCATGCGGTAGATTATATTCTGCCTCGGGCCGGTAGCGCGTCATTTCTACCCGCCAGCCGAGTTGCTCGACAATAGTTAGCTGGCCCTGCTCGTCCCATTGCAGGCGCGTATCACCTGCGGCGGGCAGACCGCGCAACCAGGAGTGCAGGCTGGCCAGTGGCAGGCGCACACCGAGGCTCTGGCGAAACAGCTCGTCAGCATTGTCACTGCTGGATATCGAACCATCCGCATGGGGCAGGCTTACGCGGCGGCTATCACCCTGGATGAAATACGCCCCCTGGCCCATGGGCGCGATTAGCCGAATCTGGTAATGCTCGCCCTGCTGGTTCCAGAAAACATCCAGGCTGCCACCCTGTTTCTCGGTCTGCACGCCCAGCCGCCCCTGGATATACCAGCCATCAATCGAACTGTTGCGGGTTTGCTGCGCAGCCCAGCTGGCAGGTGCCTGCGAGGTTTTGTCATGCACATGGCCGCAGGCGGAGAGTGCTAAAACCCATGGCAATATCAGCGCTCGCCAGCAGTACTGGCCACGTTGGTTGGAAATTGATTTCAAAAGTTGAATCGTTTCAGGGTTTCGATCAGCACAGGGTGTTTGGCATCGAGCTCACGACCGCGGGTCCAGACTTTGCGCGCCTTGTCCTGCTGATTGGATTTCCACAGCACTTCGCCATAGTGCGCGGCGATTTCAGCATCTTCGAGCTTGGTGAATGCCATCTCCAGCCACTTCAGCGCTTCTTCCATCCTGCCCAGGCGATAACTTACCCAGCCGAGGCTGTCGAGAATGGCGGGATCATCCGGCACCAGTGCGGCCGCACGTTTGATGTAGTCCAGCGCCTCTTCGAGGCGCCCGGTACGATCCGCCAGGGTATAGCCCAGCGCGTTGAGTGCATTGACGTTTTCCGGTTCTGTCGAGAGTACTTTCAGTAAATCGGTTTCAGTGATATCGATGCGGTCGACTTTTTCCGCGATGATGGCGCGTGCATAGAGCAGGTCGGGATCATCCGGCTTCTGAATCAATACCCGGCTGAACATTTCAAAGCCTTCCTTGTATTTATGCAGGCTGCGTAATATTTCGCCCTGCGCAAGGTACACCCTGACCCGGTCCGACCATTCGGTTTTCTGTTCGGCGAGTACTTCGAGCTGTTGCAGGCCTTCGCGTTCACGCCCCAGTTGTGCAAACAGGCCGGCGATGCGCAGCCTGGAATCAAATTCGTAATCGCCGCTGGTTACCCGCAGGTAATACGAAATCGCGACCTTGGCTTTATCACGGCTCTGCGCGATGCGCCCGAGGTAATAATTCGCCACGTCGACTTTTTTATCCAGCTTGAGCAGCTTCTGCAGGTAAACATCGGCCTGGTCAAGTTCGCGGGTATCGATGTACAACAGGGCCAGGCTCAACATCACATCCGGGTTTTCCGGCTGTTGCTGGTGCAGAATCAGAAACTGTTCGCGCGCGCCGACCAGGTCTTTTTGCTCGACCAGCATGCGGGCGTACTGCAGGCGTATGGATGCGTTTTTGGGCTCCTGTCGCAACAACTCGGCCATCACTGCGGTGGCTTCATCCTGCCTGCCCTGTACACTGAGAATCCTGGATTTAATCAGGTGCACATCATCCAGTGAGGGGTCTTCAGCCAGCACCCTGTCGAGTAGCGCGAGCGCAGCATCATAGTGTTCGAGCTGGGCCTCGTAACGCGCCTGCAACGCCAGCATGTGCAGGTTGGTATCATCCTGCTGATTTAGCACTGCCAGTATCCCAAGTGCTGTCTCGGTATCGGTTTCTTTCTGCAGCATGGTCTTGACTGCGAGCGCGCGGGTGCGGTCATCATCTGATTCGCGTTCAAGAATTTTCTGTATGTAGGCCGCGGCCTGCTCAGGCTGCTTCAGCTTGACGTAGGTGGTGGCATACATGCGGTCGATTTCCGCGTCCGCAGGATCGAGCGCCTGCCAGCGTTCGAGCAGCTTGAGGCCCTGCGGGTAATCACCCGCATAAATAGCAATATAAGTGGCACGCGCGGCCACCCGGCTGTCATCCGTGTCAGCCGCCGCCTTGCTGTAAAACGCGGTCGCGGTTTTCAGGTCGCCGGTATTGCCGGCGAATTCTGCGGCCAGTAGCTCGTATAACAGGTCGCCGCTTAATGTCTGCTCTGCATCCGACGCCGCGGCCCGGGCCGTGACAGATTTTGTGCCCTGGCCTGCGCAACCGCCGACAATCACTGTGATCGCGGCCAGCAGCAAGGCCAGCGCGCGCAGGTTCAAGCCGGATCGCGGCGCTAGCGGTATCTCAATGGATGTATATGTATGCTGATTCATCTGGTAAATATAACGTATTTTTAGCGCCGAGCTTTATTGTATCGTGCAAATGCACAACACTGTATATTTCATGTTAGCAGCAGAGCTTGAGTTCAACCCATGCATACCGCAAAATTAGCCGTTTTCTCGCCAGCCTTAGCACCCTATGTCCAATAGCCCGCCAGGCCTCTTTACCCTGGGTCTTAATCACAAAACCGCGCCGGTAGAGTTGCGCGAACGGCTGGCGTTCACCCCGCAAACCCTGCCCGAAGCACTGGTCAGCCTGTCACGCCTGCCGGGCGTGGCGGAAGCGGCGATTTTATCCACCTGCAATCGCACTGAACTCTATTGCACGGTTTCAGAGCTTAATGATCAGGCGCTGGTCGAATGGTTCAGTCAGATTCATGGACTTGATGCTAAATCCCTGCAGGGCCATCTCTATAATTATGACCATGAAGCCACGGTGCGGCACGCCATGGAAGTCGCCAGCGGGCTGGATTCGATGGTGCTGGGCGAGCCCCAGATCACCGGGCAAATGAAAGAAGCCTATTCCATCGCCAGCCACCAGGGCACTATCGGGCCGTTACTGGGCAAATTGTTTCAGCACGCGTTTGCCGTCGCCAAGCAGGTGCGCACCGACACCGCGATTGGTTCCAGCCCGGTGTCGGTTGCATTTGCCGCGGTCAGCCTGGCAAAGCAGATATTTGGCGAGCTGGAAAATTCCACCGCGCTGCTGATTGGCGCGGGCGATACCATCGAACTCACCGCGCGGCATCTACACGCGCACGGGATTCGCCACATGATTGTGGCCAACCGCAGTGTTGAACGCGCGCAAAACCTGGCGGACCTGTTCAATGGCGAAGCTATCGGCCTGCAGCATATCGGCGAACACCTGCACCGCGCGGATATCGTGATTGCCTCCACCGCCAGCCCCCTGCCCATCCTCGGCAAGGGCACGGTTGAACGCGCGCTTAAAGTGCGCCGCCATGAGCCTATATTCATGGTCGACCTCGCGGTGCCGCGCGATGTAGAACCCGAAGTCAATACGCTCGATGATGTCTACCTCTACACTGTCGATGATTTACAGGCCGTGATCGACGAGAACCTGCAATCGCGCATCCAGGCGGCGGAACAGGCGCGCGATATTATCGAAGAGCAGGTCAGCCAGTACCTGGTGTGGCAACACTCGCTCGGTGCCGTCGACGTGATATCCGAAATCCGCAGCAACACCCAGATGCTGAGCCAGCAGGTGCTGGAAAAAGCCCTGAAGCAGCTCGCCGCCGGCCAGTCACCCGAACAGGCAATGGAATTTCTCGCCCACAGCCTGACCAACAAGTTTCTGCATCAGCCCTGCACCCGGCTGCGCCAGGCCAGTCACCAGGAACAGGAAGACCTGTTACGCACCGCGCGCCAGCTGTTTTTTGACAACACTGAAAACTAAAGACTGTAAACTCGCCATCCTGCCTGCCGGCAGTGCAGCGCGAAACTAGCATGAAAGACTCCATACACAACAAGCTCAACCGATTGCTCGACCGCCACGAAGAAGTGTCTGGTTTGCTGTCAGAAGCCGACGTTATTTCAGACCAGAATAAATTTCGCGAGCTGTCGCGCGAGTATTCACAGCTCGAACCGGTGGTAAACAGTTTTCGCGACTATCAGAAAACCCGGGGCGACCTGGCCGCGGCCGAGGAAATGTTGCGCGACGATGACCCCGAAGTGCGCGACATGGCAAAAGAAGAAGCCAGCGCAAACAGCGAACGCCTGGCCGCGCTCGAACTCGAACTGCAAAAACAGCTGCTGCCTAAAGACCCGCACGATAACAGCAACATCTTTCTCGAAATTCGTGCCGGCACCGGCGGTGACGAAGCCGCGATTTTTGCCGGCGACCTGTTCCGCATGTATTCGCGTTATGCAGAACTCAAGCACTGGCAGGTTGAAATCATTAACCAGAATTCCGGCGAGCACGGTGGCTACAAGGAAATCATTGCGCGCATTATCGGTACCGGTGCGTATTCACGACTGAAATTTGAATCAGGTGCGCACCGCGTACAACGCGTACCCGAAACTGAATCACAGGGGCGCGTGCACACCTCGGCGGCGACAGTGGCGATCATGCCCGAAGTCGATGACGTCGAGCAGATCGAAATCAACCCGGCTGACCTGCGTATCGACACCTACCGCGCGTCCGGCGCCGGCGGTCAGCATGTCAACAAAACCGATTCTGCAGTACGCCTTACCCACATACCCACCGGCACCGTGGTCGAATGCCAGGACGAACGTTCGCAACACAAGAACAAGGCGCGTGCGATGTCGTTGTTGCAGGCGCGCATCATGGACGCGAAAATCGAAAAGCAACGCAGTGAACAGGCGCAGACGCGTAAATCACTGGTCGGCAGTGGTGATCGCTCAGAGCGCATCCGCACCTACAATTTCCCGCAGGGCCGCGTCACTGACCATCGCATTAACCTAACGCTGTACAAGCTCGATGAATTTGTCGGCGGCAACCTCGACCAGGTGATTGACCCGCTGATCAATGAATACCAGGCTGAGCAGCTGGCACAGCTCGCCGACCTGTAAGGTGGTGACTATTTCCGCGCTGCTGAAACAGGCCGGCAGCACGCTAAATAATTCAGCCGACGCCAGGATCGATGCCGAGGTACTGTTGTGCCACGTACTGCAATGTGATCGCAGCTGGCTGTATACCTGGCCGGAAAAAATTGTTGACGCACAGCAGGCGAAACAATTTAAAACCCTGGTCAGCGAACGCGCTCGCGGTACGCCGGTGGCTTATCTCACAGGTGAACGTGAATTCTGGTCGCTGGCTTTTGAAGTCACGCCAGAGACATTAATTCCACGTCCCGAGACCGAGTTGCTGGTGGAAACCGTATTACAAAAGTTCACCGCAGAGCATCTCGAAGTACTCGATCTGGGCACCGGTTGCGGCGCAATTGCGATTGCGCTGGCACATGCGAGGCCAGGCTGGCAGCTTACCGCGACCGATGTTTCCAGTGCTGCGCTGGAAGTCGCACGGCGTAATGCTGTTCGACATTCGTTACATAACCTGCGCATGTTACAAAGTGACTGGTTCGAAAACCTCGGCAATCAACGCTTCGATGTTATTGTCAGTAACCCGCCCTA
>JBATHJ010000591.1:0-4219 GCA_049666625.1 Gammaproteobacteria bacterium
GTACATGATGTTGCTTAGATACCGAGTTTTTTCTTGATCGCATCGATTACAGCATCAGATGATGTGGCCTGTACTGATAACAGCATGCCTTCTTTCTTGTAAAAGTCGACCAGCGGCGCGGTCTGATTGTTGTAAACATTCAGGCGGTTGCTGATGGCTTCTTCGGTTTCGTCATCACGCTGTACCACCGGGCTGCCGCACTTGTCGCAAACACCTTCTTTTTTCGGCGGGTTTGATTTGACGTTGTAAATTTCACCACAACCGGTGCAGGTGCGGCGCGTGGTCAGGCGGTCAAGAATAACGTCACGTGGTACGTCAATCTCGACTGCGCAATCGAGTTTTTCGCCCATGTTTGCCAGCAGCACTTTCAGTGCTTCCGCCTGGGGAATGGTGCGCGGGAAACCGTCGAGCAGGTAGCCTGATTTGCAATCATCTTCTTTCAGGCGCTCACCCATGATGCCCATGATGAGGTCATCGGAGACCAGGTCGCCGGCTTTCATTGCGGCCTCGGCTTTCTTGCCCAGCTCGGTACCGGCAGCAACTGCACCACGCAGTATGTCACCCGTCGAAATTTGAACAGAGCCGTCGAGCTTGGTCAGCAGCTTGGCAACAGTGCCTTTACCCGCGCCAGGTGCGCCTAAAAGAATCAGTTTCATCAGAAATCCTCGGAAAATGTTAACAATATCAGCACCTAAGGCGTTAGTGCCCGGCGCGCTCAAAAATCGAGCGCGTATTTTCTTGGTTTTGAGTGAATAATGCAAACAAGCCGGTCAGATTGGCCGCCGGGCGTCTGCATTTTTTAGTCGCCAGCGATCAGAGGAATTGCCAGTGAATCAGAACAGCGGGTTATGCAGGCCTGAACAGTACAACACTCAGGTCATCGATGTGGCCGTCAGGCGTCTGCATTTTTTCCAGGCAATCATGCATTAAGCGGTTGCCTGCATCGATCAGTTTGCCTTTGCGAATAGTCTGCACAATATCTTCGATCATCAGGTTGTCAGTGACGCCGTCACTGCCGAGTAAAACCGTATCATGTGTTGCCAGTGTCAGCTGCGGGCCGATTTCGATGCGCATATCGGAGCAGCCCATGATGTTGGATACCAGGTGACGTTCATCTGATGACATGGCTTCAACTTCATCGATCATGCCGGATTCGACGGCATAACCGACCGGGGAATGTGAGATGGTCTGGTATTTTAATTTTCCGCGCTGGCCGGTGATCAGTGAAACAGAATCGCCCGCATGGTAGCTGCGTGCCTGGTCGCCAATAATTTCAGTGATCACAATGGTGGTGGCGGAGCCGGATTGCATGGCGAGTATTTCCTGGTTTGCATTATCAATGCCGCGCAGGATGGCGTCGCGCAGGTCGCCATTGGTTTCGCCAAATTCCGCGATTGCATCGCGCAGGGCGGTGACTGCGATTTTTGAAGCATCACCGCCTTTGGCGTGGCCGCCGACACCGTCGGCCACGACCAGGATGCCGCGCCGGTCATCAAAAGGTATCAGCGCAATGCTGTCCTCGTTCTGGGATTCCTTGTTTGCGGCCCTGACAGTAAACACGCAGGCACTGCCAAACGCAAAGCTGTGCATGACGGGCTGTAGCAGGTCCTGTGCCGTGTAGATCACGGCCTTGTCTTTATGTTGTGACATTATTTACTGTTTCTTATAGTGGTGTCAGGTCAGGTGAAGTTCCATGCTTTCGAGATAGCGCTTGAGCTCGCCTGCAGTGCGAAATTTTTTCAGGATCAGCGAGCGCTTCAGGCCGCAGATGATTGCTTTAATTTCAGCAGGTAATTTCGAATAGGTTTTTGCGCCACCCAGGGTGTCATAAAAAATACGAATCATATTGCATACGTCGTCCTCGATATTGGCCTTGCTGGGCGCGCCCCAGTGAAACAGGTCGAGCAGTTTCAGATCAAACTTTAATCCGAAGCGTTCAACAATGATGTTTTCAGAGTGCAGGTCGCCATGGTATTCGCCAAGTGCATGGATGCATTCGATGCCTTCGGCCATGGCGTGTAATAAATGGATCGCCGGGTAGGGTGCAAGTTTTTTTCCGGGCTGACGTTTTTGAAAAACACTGAGCAGCTCGCCTTCGACGAACTCGGAAATCAGGAAAGAGACTGACTGTTGCCGCAGTATAATTTTTTCCTGAGTGTGGTACTGGATGACTACGTGGCACTTGTGGAGTTTGTGCAATTTGCGCGCATAGAACAGCAGCGCCTTGTCGCGCAGGTTTCTTTGCGGAAAGAAAAATTTGGCGGTGCGGATGATATCGGTGTGGATTTCACGCACCAGGTAGACTTCGCCTTCCCAGCCGGCACCGAGCAGTTCCATGACTTCATACTTGCCGGCGAGGATGCGTCCAGTGTGAAAACGGAAAGAATCGATCGGTGCTGGTTTCTGTTTTTTCTTTTGAGCCATGGTGCGTGTAATTTAGTAACAAATGAACGGAGGTATATTTACCCTGTATTCATCCAATATGAAAGCGATTTCGAAGTTCCGAAGCGCAAGTGCTTAACAGCGCATCGATTATAGCTACTCATTATATGCGCGTGCGATTCAGTCTATTAATATCAGAATCGACTGTCTGTGCAAAGAGATTTATTGTTATTATTCAGCAAAATTCTAAAATGACACCTCGGGGCGCAGCCCTGAAAGGCAATGAGGCATGACCATCGAGCAGTTGCTTGCACACATCCAGGCAGAGCCGGAAACAGTTGCATTTTCGGGTGTCATCGAAGTGATCGACACTTACTATGATTTCACCCCGGTCGAATTTAAAAATGGCAGCCTGGTAAATGCCGCAGGTCAGAATTCAGGTTCGTGCCGGATTTTTGCTTTTGCAAAACTGCATAATCTGACACAGCAACAAACCCTGGCCTGCTTTGGCGATTATTATCGTTATGACGTATTACAGCACCCAGATAAGGATGATCACCAAAATATACGGAATTATATGCAAACAGGCTGGGAAGGCGTCAGTTTTGACAGGCTACCGCTGGTGCCGAAGTAGCTAAGTCGATCTAACGAGGTAACGTCCCGTTCACGGGTATAACTATTTCATGCCAAGCGCATTGACGATAGAATTTATTTCCTCGGATGAATCATCCAGGATCAGGCCAGCTGTTGCTTCGCTTATGCCGAGTTTTTTCGCCGCCGGTATGTTTTCCCAGTTGGGCGCCTGCTGAGCTTTGTCATGTTTGAAATGAGACAGCACATTTGCCACGATAACAATATCTGTTAAATCCGCCTGGCCGACATGGCTCCTGTCCAGGGTGTCATGTTCGTCGGTGACGGTAGCGAAATCATTGGTAAAATTCCATGCTTCTACAATGCTTCGGCCTACACCGGTGTGCCAGTCATGCATAATATTTTCGAATAATTCGGCTGATGCCAGCATCTCCGGACAGGCTTCCATTTTCGACAGTATGTAAAACTTGCCGATATCATGCAGCAAACCTGCCAGCATGGCTTCATCCGGATTAATGTTTTTCGCCAGTTTTCCTGCAATCACGTATGAATAGGCTGCCACCTCGATGCTGTGACTCCAGAGCGGTTCCAGTTGTTTGCGTGTCGAGGCGCTGGCGCCTGATTTTACCGAGTGTTCGATCGCAAACGAGGTGGCGGTGCTTTGCGCAAGCTTGAAGCCCATGCGCGCAATCGCCATGTTCAGGTCCCTGATTTCTGTACCGCAGGCATTGATCATGGCGGAATTTGCGACCTGCAGGAAACGTGCTGAAAGTACCGGGTCAGAGGCCGCGATGGTCGCAATACTTTTTGCCGATACCTCGGGATCATTGAGTGCGTCCTTGATGCGCAGCGCCACTTCGGGAAACGCCGGTAACTCGACCTCGCCCCTGCCGAGTTCTGTGCTCAGGCTGGTGATGAATTCAAACCCAATATTGCTTGCTTGACTGGCTTGTGTCATGTTTGCATCTCTTTCTGGTTGGCGTATCAGGGCAACAGGCGATAGCTGGCAGTACAATCGTCGGCACAGCGCAAAAAAACTTTATGGCGCAGTGTGCATTTCGGTTGCAGTAATTACAGCGGCACGCAATAGTATTCAGGCAGGGCAATTGGCAACAATAGAAATCAAACGGGTGTTGATATGGCGTGGCTGGTGGCGGCTTGCGCATGCCGCCATCGGTCTGCCGGTGCTGGTGTTGCTGGCGACCGGCGGCCTGATCGCCGCCAGTCCGACACTGGCAGCATCGGC
>JBATHJ010000592.1:0-2242 GCA_049666625.1 Gammaproteobacteria bacterium
TCGAAGCAAAAATAATCAGCAGGTACAGTTCCGGCATCGACGCCCAGACTTCGATCACGCGTTGCATGAACAGGTCCAGCCGGCCCGAAAAATAACCCTGCACCGCGCCCATGAATATGCCGATAAATACACCGACTGCAGTCAGCGCAAGTGCAAACCAGACTGAAATTCGAAAGCCGTACACCAGCCGCGCGAACACATCGCGGCCGCGGTCATCGGTGCCGAGCAGGTTCTGTTCTGACGGCGGTGCCGGGTTGGGTAACTCGCTGGCAAAATTAATGCTGTCAAAACTGTAGGAAATCACCGGGTCAATCACCCAGTTGTCGCCTGCCGTAATCAGTTCGCGCACATAGCTGTCGGCATAATCGGCTTCGGTTTCAAAATCGCCACCGAAGGTGGTCTCCGGATACGCCTTGAGAACAGGAAAATAGAATGTGTCGTTGTAGTGCACCAGCAGGGGTTTATCGTTGCACAGCACTTCGGCGAACAGGGTGATTATAAACAGGAAGCCGAACAGCCACAGGCTGACATAACCGCGACGGTTTGCCTTGAAGCGCAACCAGGAACGCTGTCCGGGGGAAAGATATTTTTTTTGATGTTCGAGCGCGGTCATTTGTTATCGACCGAATCGAAATGAATGCGCGGATCGATCAGCACGTAACTAATGTCTGCCAGCAGCTTGGCGACCAGGCCGAGCAAAGTGAACAGAAAAAGTGTGCCGAGCACCACCGGGTAATCGCGCTTGAGGACTGATTCGTACGAAAGCAACCCCAGCCCGTCGAGCGAAAATATAGTTTCGATCAGCAGGCTGCCGGTGAAAAACGCACCGATAAATGCGCCCGGGAATCCTGTCACCAGCGGTATCACCGCGTTACGAAATACGTGACGATAGAGCACGGCATTTTCCGCCAGCCCCTTGGCGCGCGCGGTGAGCACATACTGCTTGCGGATTTCTTCAATAAAACTGTTCTTGGTCAACATCGTCATGACTGCAAAACTGCCAATGACTGAAGCAATAATCGGCAATGTCATGTGCCAGAGGTAATCGGTAATTTTATGAAACCAGTCGAGGCTGTCCCAGTTATCCGATACCAGCCCGCGCAACGGGAATACATCCCAGAAACTGCCACCACCGAGCAAAACCAGCAGGGCAATGCCGAGCACAAAGCCGGGAATTGAATAGCCGATCAATATGAGCGTGCTGGTCACAACATCGAAGGTTGTGCCATCGCGCACTGCCTTGGCAATGCCCAGCGGGATACAGCTGAGATAGACAATAAAGAATGTCCACAGGCCCAGGCTGATCGACACCGGTAACTTGGACAACACCAGGTCGATCACTGAACTGTTGTGAAAATAACTCTCGCCAAACTCAAAACTGAGATAGTTTTTCATCATGCTGAAAAAACGTTCGTGCACCGGCTTGTCAAAACCGTAGAGCGAACGGATTTCCTTGATGCGCTCTTCATCAAGACCGGTGGCGCCGCGATACAATCCCTGGGTGCCACTGCTCGCCTCCCCCGTCTGGCCTTTGCCTTCGAGTTGCGACACCAGCTGCTCCACCGGCCCGCCGGGCACAAACTGCGTGACCGCAAACGTTACCAGCATGACACCGAACAGGGTCGGTATCATCAACAGCAGGCGCTTTGCAATATAGGCAAACATTATTTTTTTGCGTCCTTCAGCCACCAGCTTTTGAGCAGCCAGCTTTCGGGCTCAAAATACAATGGCAATGTGCGCGGGATGCCGAAGATATCACGATACGCAATACGGTGTGTATTGATAAACCAGTTGGGCACCAGGTACTCACCTGCAAGCAGCACACGGTCCAGTGCACGCGTCGCGGTCACCAGCTGTTCTCGATCTTCTGAATTGATAATAGTATCGATCAGCGCATCCACCACAGGGTCCTTGATGCCAGCGAGGTTGCGCGAACCTTTGGTGTCGGCCGATTCTGATGAAAACATATTGCGCAATTCATTACCAGGTGACATGGATTGCGGAAAGCTGCTGACGACCATGTCAAAATCAAATGTTTCAATACGACGCTGGTACAGGGAGGCATCCACGGTACGATAAGTGGTATCGATACCGAGTCGCTTAAGGTTGCGTGCGTACGGCCCGATGATGCGTTCAAAGCCTTTCTGAATCAGTAATACATCGATGGTGAATACTTTGCCTTTGCTGTCCTTGAGTACACCGTCCTGTACTGTCCAGCCGGCTTCGGCAAGCAGGTCGCGCG
>JBATHJ010000593.1:0-4729 GCA_049666625.1 Gammaproteobacteria bacterium
TCCCTATGTCATCAAACGCTATAAGCAGTACATGGTAGCCAACAGCATGTTCGGGACGACACATTTTAATTTTGACGCAGCCACTAAAAGTTTTTACTGGATCTATATAAAAGCATTTATAGTTCCCATCATTCTAATTGCTATTCTTGCCGCGCTGGCCATGCCGGCATATAACGACTATATCGAGAAGGCAAAAATGATGCAGCAATCACCGCCAGAAGAAATACAACCTGATTCACAGCAGTTACCCGAAAGCCAGGCGGAAATATGGAACCAGCCTGAGCAAATGAACGACAACTACAACCTGCCGGATCAGTGGCAACAGGCAGATGACATTCAGGCGATGCCGGAAAACTGGCCGCAGGACTGGCCGCAGCAAGATGACATGTCACAGCCACCGCATGAATTTAACCCGCTGGAGATAATTCCAACATTCATTATTCTGGCGCTCTACCTGCTGCTCGGCGTCTATATTCAAACCCGCACATCTAACCTGGTCATCTGTGGCAGCCATATTCGCGAGCACAGATTGCAAAGCACTTTGCGTGTGCGCGATATGTTTTCGCTCTACCTGACTAACATTATTGCCATATTAATCAGCCTTGGCCTGTTGATCCCCTGGGCTAAAATACGTGTTGCACGTTATCGATTTGCACACACGGCACTGATCGCCAGCGGCAGCATCGATAACTTTATTGCCGGCGAAGTGGAAAACGTTAAAGCCACTGGCGGCGAATTTACCGATGCCTTTGATGTTGATCTTGGCTTTTAATGATATACGCGCATGACAGTTACGACGGGTAAAATGCTGCCGTGAGAACTCGCGCTATATATCATGACGGTAAATCCTCGGCTACCGAGAATGTCGAACTGGACTTTAATGCAGACGGCAGTATACATGTGTTGAGCAAGGACGCTCGCAAAGCATATGCACTGTCAGACGTCAGCTTTAGTTCTCGCCTGGGCAATACACCCAGGCTTCTCAAGCTTCCCGATGGCGCAAGCTGTCACATTGAGAACAATGATGTCGTCGATGCATTTTTAAAACAGCACAACACCAATATCATTGCCCACTGGCTTCACATCCTCGAAAGCCATATCGGCTACGTGTTATTTGCAGTCGCCTTCACCGCGGTGTTTACCTGGGGCATGATCGTGCACGGCATCCCCTACTTCGCTACGCAACTGGCATATAACTTGCCCGAAAGCGTCGAACGCTCACTCGGCAACGGCACCCTGGAAGCACTGGATAAAACCCTGTTCTCGCCGACGACACTCGATGAGGCCACGCGCCATCGACTGCAGCAACGTTTCGCTGAAATGAAGCAGCAGATAAACCACAACAGCGGCTATGAGATGACCTTCAGGCACGGTGGAAAAATCGGCGCCAATGCGTTTGCATTACCGTCCGGCATTATTGTTGTTACAGATGAACTGGTTGAAGCCAGCAACAACGATGATGAAGTGATTTCAATCCTCGCACATGAAATCGGCCACCTGGTGCATCGCCACTCGATCCGCATGGTGATGCAAAACTCGGCAGTTGCCGTACTGGTGGCCACGATTACCGGCGACCCGTTCTCAACTTCATCGCTTATCGTTGCACTGCCAACCATACTGGTAAATTCAAAATACTCACGCGAATTCGAAATCGAGGCGGATGACTTTGCCTACCAGTACCTGGTCGACAACAACATGGATACCGAAATCTTCGCCAACATCCTGGAACGGATTGCCGGCGGTGACCGTGAATCCGGTTTTGAGAACTACCTGTCATCACATCCCGGCACCACCGAACGCCTGATGCGATTCAAGCATAAATAATCAAGCCAATAAAAAAGCCCTCCGAAGAGGGCTTTCACTTCTCACACAAACTTTTGCGATCAGGGTGCCAGCAAAACCGTAGCGTCGGTGACGACCAGTGCTGCACCATCACTCCCCAGGAAATTAGCGATCTGCGTTTGTATTTCTGTGGTAACTGCTGCATCTGCCAATGGATCCAGCGAAGGATCGAGTAACGACCCGTGGTAACCGGAAGTGAACTTGGTCGCAACCAGTAGATCTGCTCCAGCCGTGGTGGCATTTACATGCGTCAAACCCAGCAGTGCAATCTGCGGCTCTGTGCCAGCCAGCGGCGCAGCAATCGTACCGCTGCTGTCGTTAGCATCAGGCACCGTATTAGGCACTGTTAAATCCGAAGGATTACCCAGCACTGGGTCACCCACGATTTCCACAAACATCAGGCCGCGTCCATTCGCAGCGGAAGGTGCATAGGAAGCTGCATCAAGTGAGTAATTCACAGGATCTGAAGAATCCAGCACGGTCTGTGCCGCACCCAGGAAGGACTCGTAATCCGAAGTGCCTTTGAGTACGCCATTGGCAGCTAGCCCGCCGGAGATAACAGGGCCAAATGACGATGAACCATCGAGTATCTTGGCGACGGCCGAGCCACCCATGGCCAGTGCTGCATCACGCACATCCGACTCAAGCGCAAGGAATGGCGTGCCTACAATGGCACCGAGTGAATGACCAACGAAATAAATCAGGCTCGGATCCATCACATGAGAACCAAAGTCCATTTCACCTTCGTTGATAGCATCAACAACAGCGAACAGATCAGATACTCCCTGGCGGACGTTATCACGCGTGTTCAACAAATTCTGCAGATTAATAAAGTTAATACCCAAACTGTCGGCGACACCATCACCCGCAAATGCAGTCACATTACCAGATGCATCTTGCGTAACCACATCCAGGTCAAACGTACGACCACCGTGCATTGGTAAATCAATTGCAACTGCTGCAATACAGGCATTGGCCAGCGAATCGGCGACTGCCATGACGTCCGTGCGATTACGCGTAATACCGTGCTGGTAAATCGCCACCGGCCAACCTGTGACCGGCATATTCGCCGGGCAGGCAACACTCTTTGGAATTGAAATCATCACCGGAATTGTCTGGGTTGACGTTGAAACAGGGTCAGTATTGAACTTTGTCAGGAATGAGCCGCCCGCCCCTTTCCAGAAAGAGTCCAGCGCAGCGGCATCAGTTGGCGAGCTTGCAGCGGTCAGGAAGTAAGGCACATCCATCGTACCTTCATGCATTGAGGCACCGCCCAGTGGCGAATCAGTACCTGGACCTGTCGCTATCGTCGCATTTGCTGTTAGCGCACGCACCTGAGTTCGCGTGGCCGCAAGGACATCATCAACCGACTGCGTGGTGAAACTCCAGGTCAGAATTATTTCTGTTGTCGTCAGAGCTGGATTCGTCGCTGCAGCTGTCACAGTAGATTCATGATTATTTATAAGTAACCTTAAACCTTCCAGGTCAGCAAGATCTGCATCACTAAAACTGGTGAATGCCTGTGGCAGACCCGGTGTTCGAGGGCCACTCGGCAGGGTGTAGTAAGAACTGGTGTTTTTCGCGAGTGCATATGTCGTTGATGGCAACATGGCATTACCCCTGACACTCATCAGTGCACTGGTAACTACCACCTGGTAGCTGGTCTTTGGCTTCAGCGGCTTAAGCGGGACAAACACCAGGTCAGCCGGATTAATACTTGAAGCAGTCGCAACAAAATCTACCCCAAAGGCCAGCTCACCATTATTAGCCGTGACGAAGCCCGAAGCGTTTGTTACCACTTCAAATACACGGACTGCCGCAGGAGCACTTGCAGCATCGATGGGACCAGCAAACCCTGCACTAAATGGTGCGTTCGTCGAAAAACCATCCAGAGTGTTCAGTGCAACCTGAGGGTCTGAATAGTCCAGTGGGTCATCCACAGGAATATTTAATGTGCCATCCGCACTATCCCTGAATAACAAATTGTTCGGGAACGGAATCACACCATCGCTTGGGCTAAACGTGCTGACATTGCCGGTATCAATACTATTTTGCAATGATTCGCCCGGCTCGGATTCGCATGCTGCCAGCACACCAGTCGCCAGCAACGCAATTAACAGGTTAGTAGTTTTCATGTGTATCTCCTACTTAGTAGTTCCAGCTGAGCTGGGCGCTGAGGATGTCGACTGCGGCTGAATAGGTACCGTTCAGGGTCGCCGCCAGCGTTGGAATGCTGCTTTCGAATGTATTATTGATCTGGGTATCACTCACGAACAGGTGCGAATAACCCACATCAATCGAAATTTCTTTATTGACTACGTAACCAAAACCAAGCGAGACCCAGCGTCTTGAATTACCCGGAATACGCGGGGTTCTACGCTCAGCGCTTGGCACCGGGGTTTCATCGTATGCGATACCGGCGCGCAGTGTGAGCGCATCGCTGTACTGGTAATCTGCACCGACTGAAAGCCGCAGACTGTTTTTCCAGTCTTCAGTAGTCACTGAATCCGGCTGGAAAGGATTGTCATACACAATACGCAATTAATTGAACACGCTCCAGCCTGTCCAGGTGATGTCTGCAAGCCAGGTGTATTTATCCTGCTCACTCGCAAGACTCAGTGACAGGCTATCAGGCAATGTTACCGATGCAGACACACCGGTGTCGACAAACAGCCCGTTCGCCAGCACAAAACCGCCGGCACCCGGTACGGTAAAGTTTGCATCGCCATCCACGTCCAGCGTGACGCGTGAACGATACGCCAGGCCTACGCGAGTGGCTGGTGAGTATTGATACATCAGGCCAAAGTTTATGCCCCAGGCCAGTTCATTAAAGTTATCCGCCTTCAGATCCGCAAAACCATCGGCACCCTGCGGTGTCGCGCCCATG
>JBATHJ010000594.1:0-5458 GCA_049666625.1 Gammaproteobacteria bacterium
CAATAACACTTCAACTTACCTCACACAAATCTGAACCAGTAAGCCTATATTTAAGCTTCGTGCAAACAAAACATCTGCGTTCATCTGCGTTCATCTGTGGATAATTAGCCTTTAATAAGTAAAAACAAAATTACACAGCACACTGTAATTCAGTTCATCGCCGAACATTTGTTCGTAGCCATCGCCCGGTATTAGCACTGCCGCTGATAACCGCAGTACGATGTTCTGGGTAAAGTACGGGCGGTAGATGCCGGCGACGGAAACATCCCAGCCGATATCGCGATCTATGTTGCCCTGGTTACGCGCGACCTCCAGTACTTTGGTGGTGTCGAACCAGAGATGATTAATATTGGTGGTAATGCGCGTTTGCGGTGTAATGTCCGCGTCGAGGCCGAAACCGATCAGCTGGATGCCGGGGTTGGTAAAATTCGACTGGCCCTGGTCTTTGGATGAACGCAAAGAATTGAGCACACCGTTGCGTCCCGACAGCGTGACACCGCCGCCCCCGATGTTCGCTACTGGCTGGCGTATCCAGAAACTGGTATCGGCGCCTGCGATCAACGGGTTTTCGAATATCGCATCAAAACCGGTCGATTTATTATCATACGGATCTTCATCGCCGCTGCCATAGACAAACGACAGCCGCGCGCGGATCCAGTCATAGTCGCGTGAATATTCTGCCGCGGCAAAAAACGCATCGATGTCCGAGGGTTTGCCGCTGAACGTGGCGCGATCTTCACTTCCGATAGCGTAATAGCTTGATACGCTCAGGTTGTGTCGGCCGAAGTGGCCATCGCCGTTATAGCCAAGATAGGTGACATCGTACTCGCGCAATTGCTCGGTGCCGATGGATGCCGGGCGCACCAGGAAACCGTTATTGTCATAATAATTTTCTTCGCTTTCACGATTGATGTTATGCACCAGCGCGAGCTGCGAGGTAAACCCGAGCACCGGGAAATCCTGTTTATAAATATTGGCGACAAACACGTCATCGTCACGCAGGCTCTGGCCAATATCATTCAAACCACTGTTGGTATCTTTTTCGATGCGACGAAACCAGGCCAGGTTGTACTGGTAAATATTATTATCACGCGTACCGAACAGCCGAATACCGAACGGGTTATCAATAAAGAGGAAGCCGCGGAAATCCACCGTGAACGGCTGGATACCCACGCGCAGGCTGTCAAAATCATAACGCTGCGAAACATTACGCAAATGTTTATCAACGTATAAATCCTGCACCCCGAAGTGCGAGTCATTACGGCTGTCGCCGTTCTGCGGGTCTATATAGAGTGCACGCAACTCATCGCTGCGCACATAGTTTCCATTCAGCACCGCGGTTAAACGGTATTCGTAATCCGGCGGCCTGAAGATGGTATCGCCCTTGTAATAGGCGGCACTGAAAATAAAGTTCTGGTTGAAAACGAGCTGGTTGCCATCACCAATCACGTCGATGCTGCCAGCATCGATTGCAGCCACCGGGCCGACAGGTGTTGGTATACGCCGCGGTTCGATCACGGTATCAGAGATTAATGACAGACTGAGGAACCAGTCATCGTGTATCGGCTTGTCGCCCTTGAGCGTGTTCTGGTTGTACGGGTCATACCATTTTTCTTCGATAATGCCCAGCGTGTCGAGCAGGCGCCAGCGATCGGGCACTGGAACCGATTCGCGTTTTAGCTCCGGGCCTGGCGGAGCAATGGCGTCGGGATCAATATCTGGCGCAACCTCTGCAGGCTGGTCATCACGCACACTGTGGCCTGCGCGCTGGCGTTGCCAGTCAGCAGCCTGCGCGCCTGTCGCGCACAGCATGACACTCGAGAGTGTTAGCCTTAACAAGGTATGTCGCTTACTTGCCATGACACACATTGGTCTCTGGCGAATTAACATAGGGTGACTGCGGACATTGCACGAAGCGCAGGCCCACGCCCATCGGGTAAAGATTGTCAGCACGTATTGCAGGCGGTGCGTTATTAATGGTGCCGAGGATTTCACCGGCCTCGTGCAAACCGAGGAAGGCAATCATGTCATCCTGGTCGACACCGTCACCGGAAACCCCGACACCGCCGACCAGCACATTGCCGCGATAAATCGGTACACTGCCGGGAAATATTTGCAGGCCATTGGCTAGCCGGCTGAGCGTGGTGCAATTTGGCGTCACATCGGCCATCCCGCCCATGCTGATGACATGCACCAGGTGTACAACAAGCTGATTCATCACCAGGTCGAGTTGCAGGCCGTCGCTGAACGGGCTCCAGTCGTCGATGGGTTTACTGAACGGGCCGTGCACGCTGCCGACACTGCCATCGGGAAAATACGGCCGTGATAAATTTCCGCCGGAGCGATCAGCGAATGCAAAGGCACCGTCGGCCAGTGCGGTCGGCGACCCGAGGAAGCTGCGCGCGGCGGTGACATAATCACCCAGCGTGATCTGCACACCACTCGGGGTAGCATCAGGATTGAGATAAATCGTATTGGGTGCACCGCTGATATCAGCTGCGGCCTGGGCGCCGGAAAATAATGTGGCGGTGCGCGCTTTTTGCAACGACACATCGGTGCCGAACATCGGGCCATCGCGGGTACGTGCTACACCAAGAATAACGCCATTGGTATCGACGACGGAAACTGTGACCCGCGCCTGGCTGCCCAACGGTCGGCGAATTTGTGCACGCGCACGGTTGGCGACAGCCAGCGCACTGCGAATCACCTGCCGAACTTCAATGGCAGACAAGGCATTCGCACCGTCGGTACCTGCGCTCGGCGGATAGCGCTCAGTGTTGGTGTTATCCACCAGCACGAACGCATCCAGCCCGGGGTAATTACCTGCATCGGGGCGCACCCCGGAATTATTCTGGCCGAAAGCTGTGCCATCGAGAATAGGGCCATCGGTGTAGGCAGTCACTATCTGCAGACTGCCGTCGCTGCCATTGATACTTGCAAATGCAGGCGCGGTGGTCGGGTCACTCGATAATGCAGAAAAATCTACATCAGAAAACCGCGCCACCTTGCCATCGAGCGTGATGCGGTCGCGCCGATCTACTGGAGCTGCAAAACCGTAACTGCCGGCGACGGCAATCAGTTCATCAAGATCACGTTCGCGATCGTTCAGGTTCAGATCCAGTCCGTAAACACCGTCGGCAATCACGCCAATACCACCGACCACTGTGCCGTTTTTATACAAGGGCAAACCGCCGGGGTCGGCCGACAATCCCAGCGGCGAACGGTGCGGCCCGGCACCAGTGCCGACACTGAAACGCGTGTTCAGATCCGAACAGGGCAAATTACTGAACTGCACACCGAACAGCGGCCCCGCGGGCTGGCCGATTTCACCGGGATTAAAATGCTGCTGCACAATCTGACCGGCAGTTCGCGTACTGAACGCATTACCTTCGGATGAGAGATACGCACCGGTGACGGCTTTGGCGATGGCAACCAGGGTATCGGGAATAATACTGATACCTTCCAGGCCACCAGTGACATTGCGTCCGGAATCAATAGTGATTTTGTCAACTGCGCCGCTCATGCGAAATACGCCGAGCACGTTGCCCACACGATCGACCACCGCGATGGTCGCACTTGCACCCTGCACCTGCGCTTCGCTCACCGCCTGCGCGATAATGGTTTCAGTATCGGCGATGCTGAGGAAACTGCTGGCATCGGCGCAGAATCCGAAGCAATCGACAGCGCCCGCGCCGGTGCCCACTGTCGAATCGCCATCACCACTGCTGCAGCTTGCCAGCACACCGGGCAAGGCGACACATAAAAGTAATGTTAGCCAGCGCCGCATTATGGATGCGCCACCGTTTCACGATCACCCAGTAGCAGGTTATCCGGCAGGTGGAACTGGTGACACATAATACAGTTTGATGCCAGCTTGTCTTTGCTGTTGCCACCGGTGTGGCAATCACGACACACGTCTATTCCTGGTAACAATACTTCTTCACTGCTTTTCGATTCACGCGCATCATGACAGTCTTCACACTTGCTGCTGCGGTGCGCCCTGTGATCGAAATCACCCTTGGTGAACCAGCGCTGCGAGGTATGCACTTCCGGCAGGTTCCAGCCAGACTCGGCCGCGGGATCACGCTGTACTTTGTGACACAGGTTACAGCTGCGAAACTCGATAACTTCTTCTTTTACGTTGGCGGCTTTTTCCTGTGCCCACGCCAGCGCGGTACGGGTTTGCTTTGGTGTGAGCTCCTTGCCGGGAATACGTCGCATGCGCACTATCTCCGGCGCAGGAATATCAGCATCCTGGTAATTACCCTGCAATGCGACATATGCGTAATACTCGTTCAGCATAGAAGTCAGGGTTTTGAGGTCAGCGTGCGGTAGCTGCCGGTCGGGCGTGTTCTGATCGAAGTCGAGGCGATGACATTCCTGGCAATGTATTTCCATTCGAATCGGCAACATGTAATTGCCACCGGCATCCGTCTGGTGACAGTCGTTACACTCGAGTACACGATTTCCCGTGGGGCTTTCGACACCGTTGGTTTCGAGATGCACATCGTGCGGGAACAGCATGCCGGTTTCATGTTTCAGATTCTGCTCTTCCAGCCCGATGCGTTGCCATGCCGCCTTGTCATCGCGCGCGGGGTTGAGCCGGGTCAGCAACAGTGGCCGGAATTCGACATGGCGTTCACCAAAATCTTCGACATTGGCAAGCCGGGTATCAACTTTCTGCCGCAGCTGGCGATGGCAGTCGCTGCATAATTCCTGGTCCTGCCGGGTCAGGAACGCGGTGCCGCTGTGTTCCTTGTGACAGGTTGCGCAACGTGTGCCGGTGAGTTCCTGTATATCAAACAACTCGGGGTCAGCATGTGCCGTGGTTGATTTATGACATGCCACGCATGCGGTATCGCGCACTTTTTCAAAGGGCCTGACATGACAGACATTGCAGTCGTCAGCAAAATGGCGGTGTGGCGCGCTGATTTCGCCGCTCTCCCAGGCGCCGTCTCCGGGCAGCACAGGAATTGCGCGCAATACCTCACCGGTGTCGGCATTGAAAAAACCCGCCAGTGGAAGCCCGAGAAATAATATTAATACCAGGAAGAATCCGACCCATGCGCCGCGTCGACGGCTCAGCCAGGTCTGGTCGAGTGTCAGTGCCGGCATGTTTTCACTTTGCACTTCGACGATATCTTCAGCCACCTGCTCAACCACGATATCAATATCGACCGGCGCATCTCCCTGCTCGATCAAAATTTTGTACGGCCCGATCAGGATTTCACCGCGGCCCTTGAGCGAACCACTTTGTGCAAAGCGACCGTTAACATAAATACCGGCATTACTTAACGACGAAATCCCCACCTGGCCGTTGGCAGATATCGTGAGCCGCGCATGGCGATAGGCAACACCAAGGTCCGACAGAAATATATCCTGGTCGGTGGAACGTCCGATGGTAATTACCGATTTGTCGAACAGCTGTTCATTCTGGACAACAGTGCCCTTGCGCTTG
>JBATHJ010000595.1:0-3148 GCA_049666625.1 Gammaproteobacteria bacterium
GGGTCTCTGGCCAGGATCCATAAGTATGATGTGTCAGGTCCGCTAACGAGTGAGTACTGATAATTTTCATGGTCAAGTTCAAAAACAATATAAGAACCATAGAAGGGGCCGAAGAAAGAAACTTTCAGGTAGCCCTGGTCAGGGCCCTCTACAAAATAGGCCTTGCCTTCTGCATCAGTCCAGGCGCCATCTTCAACTGAATACCCGCGATTGAGTACTTTGACACCGCCATCATCGCGCAAACTGTAATCTGCTGTCACATTCGTTAAGCCACGCTCGAATGAATGGTCCAGTCGCGCAATTTCGTACCACTTGCCAAGATAGTTGGCCAACTTGAAATTATCTACGGGCTTTACATTCTCGGGTATTCCAGCACAAGCGGTCAAGAATAAGGCGGCTATGATTGACAGGTATTTCATATAATATTTATTTGTGCATGAGCTTAAGTTTAACTGCTGTATTTGCACAGGCCGTGACAAGAAAAATAAGTCATTGCCTGTGTGCTGGATTTAAAAAGCATTAATCATGGTCAATATGAATATCATCAGGAAACGGCTTGCCTTCTCCTTTCTCCAGTGCATCTTTGAGGCTCAGCAAAAATACCGCCCACTTGGTGCTGCAATGCCCCATGAAATCGGATGGTTCTTTCCAGTTGGCGTGGGTGAATAAAACGTATGTTTGAGTTTCAGCAGGCGTCAACCGAAACGTTATTTCTGTACCCATCCACGGCCCTGGCATTTCACCAGAGTGCTTCCAGCGCACCAGTGAATTAGTCTGTAGCTCTACAACCTCGAAGTCCGGTCCGCCGCCGTCAAACCTGAACTTGATAATTGATCCAGCATCCCCAGCACCAGTAGTATCAGGCGTCCACCAGCTGGCCAGGCCTTCGTCTGTTGTTAACGCGTGGTATACGTCCGCAGCAGATGCAGCAATCCCAACGCGATGAATAATATCAGCCATTTCTGACAGCTCCTGTTTTATGTTTCTTTGCAGCAACAAATCTAATATACAACAGTCCGAGGATTGCAGAAGCTAATGAAGCGACCAGGATCGATGATTTTGCACTTTGGAGATGTGCTGGTTGGGAGTCAAAGCCCAGCGTGGCAATAAATGTGGACATGGTAAACCCTATCCCGGCTATGAGTGAGACGCCAATGACATGTTGAAGATTAACGCCATCGGGCAAACGGCCAATGTTGTAGCGCAGGCCCAGCCAGCACGCGCCGGAAATACCGATAAATTTTCCGAGGACCAGGCCGGTAATTATTCCTAATCCGGTTGGATGTTGAAGGCTTTGGATAAATGAGGTCAGGCTGAAAGGCACGCCGGCATTGGTCAGCACAAACAAGGGCAGGATAAACAGGGCCACGGGCAATTCCAGTGAATCTTCCCAGCGTCGCAATGGTGTAGTGGCACGTTCTGCAAAATCACGTACCTCCAGCACCTGTTCATGATCTGTACGACTACCGAGAACATCGACAGGCCTGGGCTGGTCCTGCATTGAGCTGATTGTTATCTTCGCTTTATCGAGTAATTTTTCCGACGTTAGCTTTGGCCGTGCTGGAACAGTCAAAGCAATTGCGACACCGGCAAACGTAGGATGAACGCCGGATTTGAGCATCATCCACCAGGTTGCTATGCCGACGATAATATAGAAATACGGCTGGCGTACGCCTGCATAATTGCCTAATGCTAAAAATGCAATAAGTATAAATGCGCTTGATAGATGATATATAGATAATTCCTGGGTATAAAAAATTGCAATTACCAATATAGCCCCAACATCGTCCACGATAGCGAGGCCTACGAGAAAAGCCAACAGGCTGCCCGGAATATGTTTTCTTACGATAGTGAGTACGCCCAGGGCAAACGCAGTATCGGTTGCCATTGGTATACCCCAGCCAATCTGTGAATCGAGTGACCAGTTGAACAACGAATAGATTATAGCTGGACAAGCCATTCCACCGATGGCGCAAAGAATTAGCATGCGTCGATTTTCTGGCCGGGCAAGATCTCCGGCAAGCACTTCGCGCTTGATCTCCAGTCCAAGGAGAAAGAAAAATATGACCATTAAGCCATCATTGGTGATGTGTTTAAGAGAAGCATGCAGTTGAAAATCACCCAGAAAAAACCAAATCGATGTATGTGTCAGGTTCTGGTAGGTAGAATAGTAATCCGAGTTAGCCCACCACAGGGCAATGATTGTAGCTAGCAGAAGAAACCAGCTGGTCGTTGTCTGCGCGCGGATAAAGCTTGAAAAAGGATCGTGTATATTTTCAAGGCCACGTTGCAACACATTGTTTGAGTCATCAGTCATTTTGTTAAGTCACTATACGCCGTTAATCTACACCAGGTGGTTTTGTTAGAAATTAACATTGAACATAGTGGTGTTTAATCGCATCTAATAGTGTGATTGCCATGTAGTAAATACACCCCTAGCAGAAATATTTTGCTAGAAACATAATTAAAGGAGGCCGGTGACAAAGCGAAATAACTCTCATTTGTCACCTACCCCTTAAATCTTGTTGAAATTAGAAGCCAGCGCGCGCATAGTAATACTTGACTAAATTAGTTGGTTTTATCTGGAGGTTTTTAAACTCATGCGCGAGACACAAAAAACCGTTGATGATCTTATCGCATCGACCTACGAACACGGCTTTGTCACTGATATCGAGTCGGATACAGTCCCTCCCGGCCTCAGTGAAGACACCATCCGCATGATTTCAGCAAAGAAATCAGAACCGGAGTGGCTGCTGGCGGCCCGCCTTAAAGCCTATCGCCACTGGTTGACCATGGTCGATCCTGGCTGGGCGCACGTCAAGCATCCCGAGATCGATTTCCAGGCAATTTCCTATTATTCCGCACCGAGAAAAAAAGGTGACGGGCCAAAAAGTCTGGATGAGGTCGATCCGCAGTTACTCGATGCCTACAACAAGCTCGGTATTCCGCTCGATGAGCAGATGGCACTGGCCGGCATAGCTGTTGATGCAGTATTCGATAGCGTTTCGGTGGCTACCACGTTCCGCAAAAAACTCGCTGATACGGGAGTGATTTTCTGCGCCATGTCGGAAGCTGTGCGCGAATATCCCGAACTGGTACAGAAATACCTCGGTTCCGTGGTGCCGCACACCGACAATTATTTCGCCGG
>JBATHJ010000596.1:0-3298 GCA_049666625.1 Gammaproteobacteria bacterium
AAGTAATTGATTATCATTTGTCACCGACCCCTGATAACTACAACATCTTATGACCGCATTTAAAACTGATACGCCAGTCCTAGTGTGACAACGGGGTAAACATCAAATTCTGAAATATCGGCTTCAACTTGCGCAGCTTCAGCATTTAGATCCGCTTGTGACACTGTGGGTGCCGCTGACGTTTCTACCAGGCTGATTTTTGGCGAGCCTTGTAATAAGGCGCCAATCTCGAACATGAAGCTTAGCTTGCTGTTATGTTCGGCGGCATTGCCCCAGCCTACACCGAGATAAGGCGCACTGCTGTCAAATGTGATTGCACTTTTTAAGCCAACGGGTCCGGCGTAGGTGTTATTACCTACCTCGACATCAGTGCCACTGGCGATCCCGGTGAGTTCATTATTATTGATAAAGTAACCGGCGCTTACTCGAAATCCGCCGCTGAATGGGTGCCAGTCCACCAAAATTCCGTAGGTGTTCCAGTCGAGATCGTAGTTGTAGGTCAGGCCGCCATCGGTGTCATCATCATCTAAACCAATGGTATTGTACTGGCCACGTATATTGATTGACTCGGTAATCCCATAGGTTAAATCGATTCCGTAGCCTAAAGTGCCTGCGTGCACGCCCATTCCTATTCCTTCTGCTTTCCCTGTCATGGAGAAGATAATAGTAAATATAGCTGCAGTGCCTAATATAATATTCTTCATATGAGCTCTCCGCCTATTAGTGTATTCATAAAAGCTGAAGCATAATAATAAACGCTGTGGAGGGAAAATCAAAGAACCCACGCAGAAGACATCAGTGTTTTTATCAATATTTAATATTGATTTAGTGACTCATGGGTTGATCATGTGCAACTCTTTGACTAAGGTCAAGTTTCGAAGATATTACAATCAAGTTAATAGTGGAAGCGGTATCGGTATTAATTTCTACAATATGTCTTCACTTTCTTCTAATCGTGGTGATATGAAATTGATTATTGAACTCGTCGGTTACCTGATTATCATTCTTTTGCAGCCACTATTATAATCTGCACGATTAAGAAGATAATCGTATTTAGCGCACACTTATTACCTTGCTAATTCATATCCTATGGAACAACGCGAGGCAGGCCGGGTTTTTACGATTGAATTCAAAAGTGTTCGAAATAAGCTGCGTACGCCAAGCGCCTCCTGCTGTATTGTTCTTGCCGTCTCGCTTGCCCCAGGTGTTCTCAATACCCAGTAACCAGTGCGTCTTCATGTTCCAGACAAGATTGCCAATGCTGTATTCAAAAATCAACGGCTAGATAACAATTTACTCAATAATGGGGTGAGAGTACAATCGTTTCAAATATTTGAGTAGATCATTCTCTGACTCGGTTTGCTTTTAAACAAAGGAGTTGTTATGGCTAAAAACGTAATATTTTTCGTGCACGGAGTGGGGCGGCATGCGGATGGCTGGTCGCGTATTGAGGGTGGCCCCATTCATGCGTTGATCGAAGCTTCAAAACAATATGACTGTTTTAACGGTTTTCAATTAGACGACCTCGTTGAACTTGTTGAGATTCGCTATGATGATATCTTCGATCAGCATCTCAATCAGTGGGCCGATCTGGCAAGCACATTAAAAACATCACCTGTAACCAGCGCGACCTTTAACAAGGTCAATGGCCTGCTTGCAGATCTAAATTCTGACACTAACCTGTTTGCTCAATATGGCGGCGACGTGCTGCTATATACCGGGTTCGATTTGATTGCGCGGCGTGTAAGGTTGCGTGTCAACTCGATCATCAGCAATACGATTACCACCGCGCTGAATGCCGCGAAACAACAGTCCGGGTCCGACCCTCTCTTCAGTATTGTCGGGCACTCGCTTGGTACTACCATCGTACATGACTCCATGCATCAGCTGGCGACCAGCAACTGGCTGCCAAAAGACGGGCTTGATATCAGTGATGTCAATATGACTGCGCAAGAAAAAGATCATATTAAAAAAATGATGCGAGACTCCGGGAATAATCCTTACGCCCCCAACAACTTTATCTGGAACAGTGTATTTATGCTATCCAATACCAGCCGACTTTTGAGTCGTGTAGATAAAGATCCATACAGCTCGGTGGTGCAGCCTGGAGAATCAGTACGCTATTTTGTGAATGTTGAACACGAACTCGACCCGGTCTGCAAGTTCAAAGCATTCCATGTGCCGTCGCACTGGAACAGGCATCGTATGCTCAATATAGAAGTGGACCATGTACATGAAATCAATGTGCATGGTTATGCCCACTATCTAAAAAGGCCCGCTGTCCACCGTCCGCTGTTCAGGGGCATGATTCCAGAGTTTAATGATAGCTGTAATGATCAGGCGCACGCGCTGGAGGCGGCCTTCCCGAAATATGCAGGTGAATTTGTTGTACCACAAAAAAGAACAGAGCTGGCAGCAAAGCTGAATAAAATCATTGCTAACAGTGATACCGAATCCCTCGACCGGTATCGCGCAATGATAGAGGCGTTTGGCAAGATCATAGGGAAGTTCTCATGAAGACTTTGTATATAAGGCTGCTTTTTTCTGTTTTGTTGTTAGGAAGTTTTAGTGTTTGCGCGGGAACCGATAAAGTCTGGTTGTGCGGCACGGATATAAGTGATCAGGATTCTCCTTACGCCTGGCATCGGGTTAAAGACCGGCTGCCAATGTACCTGTACCCGGGTGACACAGAAAAAGTCTATCAACAATTACTGGATAGTTATCTGCTGAACCTGGAACAGGGCGATTTGCAGCGCGCACAGGTTAAACAGTTTATTGCCGTACAGAAGTCGATCATCAGGGGTGAATCATCTGCGATCCTGGTTATCGACCCCGGGTTCAACAGTGGCTATGAGCTGATCAGCGGTCATGAGACTGTTTTTATTGTACCGTGCGAATCCGCCCAGGAATCGTGGCTGATCGATATTGCTTATCTCGCGACAGCCTACAGCAAAATCCATAATGTGAGCTTTGAGGTTTTTCGTGAAACGGCCAATGCGACTATCCAGAAACGCAACTTGCAATACCAGAACTGGTTTGATAACGGCCTGCCGATGTGGCCCCAGGAAACCTGGTTGAACGGATTATTTCTTGATGAATCAGATGCGAAACAACCGGCTCGCCTTCAATGGGTATTGTTGAGGCCATCGGTGGGTCTTGGTGGTAATGCCCATGATGGCATCTCGAACAACAAGTTTGCTGCAACCCTGGGGCTTGAGGTGGCTGGTTTTGCGCATTATCTCAACGAGGATTATTCAAACTACTGGGGGCTTTCGTTTCTGGCAACGATTGGAGAAGA